>CAXQZM010000071.1:0-88650 GCA_964228455.1 Alphaproteobacteria bacterium
CCCTGCATGGTCAGGTGTACAATGCCATCCTCAAATTTGTGATAAACAATGTCACCCCCATCTTGCGCTACGAAAGGGCGCACGCGCGTCTCTAGCAGCTCTTTAATCTGAACAACGAGTTCATCATCGTCTTCAGCGGCACCGCTGTCGTCTCTTGGGGTGGAGATAACCGGCCGACCCGCCGTAAAATGCTCCATAATCAAACCTAAGATCGATGGCTTTAACAGGTACCATTCCTTTGAGTCATCTTTGGTGAGTGTTATGAAGTCAGAGCCAAAGAAAACACCTTCTATTCCCTCAAGGCCAAATAGCTTAGCTGCCAATGGACTTTCAGCATTGGCTTTTTGAACATCACGGAAGTCTGCAGTACCAGATTCCAAAACAGTGAGCCCTGGTAGGAACTTGAGGGTGGCGGGGTTAGGAGTAGTTTCTGTTTGGATGAACATGGCTTAGAGATAGGAGCTTAAGTTATCGGATCAATATCTTCGACAGTCAAATTACCAGGGATTACCGTAATTGGAACTTTAACCTGGCTTACCAAGCGGTTCGCAATTGAACTAACAAGGGGTCCAGGGTTTCTGCCTTGCGCTGCCGCCAGAACCAATAAGCAGATATTTGGCTCCTCTTCCACCTGAGACACTAGCTCATCAGCGATTTGGCCTTCTCTAACAAGATATACCGGATCATGGCCGCCCCATTCTCGGACTTTTTCAGCATATGTATCCATTAGCCGACGTGCCTCATCTCTGGCCTCTTCAGCCGCCCTTTCTGCAACGCCGACCCAGTGATCGAAGTGGACTGGCGGGATCACCTTTAGCATGGCCACCCTGCCATCAAAATGGCTAGCACGACGAGCTGCAAAACGGAGCGCTAGTTCAGATTCTGGACTGTCGTCAATAACTACTAAGAGGAGCCGCTCACCCATAAAAATTCCTTAAGATCTTCTAGAGAAGATAAGGTTTGTTAGATAACCTGCAAGAGCAGCGAGTACTAAACAGACTATTCCATAGAAGAGCCTGCTGTTTTGAGCGGTTTCTAGGACTAGTCTTTCGAGCCCTGCTCGCCTAACATCAATCTGGGCATCCGCATATGATCCATTCACCGATAAACGCACATCGTAAGCACCTGGTTTTGCTGTAGGCGGAACAAAAGCAGTAATACGATGAAAGCCTCTTCCAAGATTTTGGTTTCCTCCAGGCGGAATAAAAACAAAAAGGCCTTTTTCTGCCATTAATGAGCGCTGCTCTTCGTCACAAACCCAATCAAAGGATAAATCAGTTTTGGGCGCATACCCTTGCAAATCAGCACTTGCGCACATGTACTCTAAATCACCTTCATTGAAGCCAATAAATGCAAAATAGGAAGCAGTATCCTCTACAGAGACTTTGGAGGCGTTTACCCACATGCCCGCTCGCCGTTCTTTTTCTCTAAAGGTAAGAGTGGCCCGAGGCCCAACAATGACCATTTGGATGGTTGGGTTATCTAAGTCGAGAAACGTGGTTAGCTCAAGGTTGGTTCCTCGAAAATTAGTGGTGACATCAATTGTATCTTGATTAAAAATAAATGGAGGCGCGGCTAGCGCGGTATTGCCGCCCAGAGCGACAACGAAACACAGCATCATTCTGCCAATCATACAGCAACCTCAACGGAGCTAATTGCTGGAGGAAAGACAAAAAGATCCCAGGCAAGTTTTCCGCAAACAACTAAAACCAAAATGGCAAGCCAGATCCGCAGGTCCTGCGCAGGCAAGCGCGACGCTAGTCGCACACCAACTTGTGCGCCCAACACGCCACCAATCATTAAACACAGCGCTAGCAAGATATCGACGGAAACATTTACCAGTGATTGCTGAAGAGCAACGCTTGCGGTCAAAAAAATTACCGTGAAAAGAGACGTCCCAATTACAACTAAAGTAGGCATGCCTAAAATATAGATCATGGCGGGAACCATAATGAAGCCACCACCAACACCCAGCAAAGCAGTTAGAATTCCTACAATAAAACCAAGGCCAATCGGAAGGAACCCAGACATATAAAGTTTAGAGCGTGGAAATTTTAAGCGCCAAGGCATTCGATGCAAAAAAGTGTGGGCATGAGATCTTTTCGCTACTCCTGATCTCGACCGTGCTCGTGACGTCAAAGACTCTATAAGCATTAGGGATCCAATAAAGCCCAAGAACAGGACATAAGTTACCTCAATGACGGTATCAACTTGCCCAGTAGACCGGAGCCATCGTGTTAAGATTACACCAGCTGTAGTGCCACCTAGTCCACCAAATGCTATAAAGCTTCCTACCTTTAGATCGACGTTTTTTCGCCGAAAGTGTCCTAGCACTCCAGATAAGGAAGATCCTGCAATTTGTACGGCTTCTGTTGAGGTGGCGACTAATTTTGGTATACCAAGAAAAAATAGAATTGGTGTCATCAAAAAACCACCTCCAACGCCGAATAGCCCCGATAATACTCCAACCGCAAAGCCTAGAAACATAAGCAATGGAAAGGAGACAGAAACGTCTGCTATTGGAAAGTGGAGTTCAAAACCCATCTATCACACTTTCAAAAAACCAAACAATTCACGCACATCGGCTATTACTGGTTCAGCTATAGCATTAGCGCGGTCTGCTCCGTTTTTAAGGATAGCGTCGATTTCAGCAGGGTCAGCCTTGTAACGAAGCATGGCCTCACGTTTTGGAGCTAGAACCTCCACCGCAACCTCTGCGAGCTGTTCTTTAAATGAGCGGAAATCTTGTCCAGAAAACTCTTCAACAATGCTAATTTGACTGCGATCCGTAAGCGCACTAAAAAGTTCTATTAAATTCGCAGTTTCTGGACGATTTTGTCTTACAAAATCACTAATTCTGCCATCGATCACATCCAACTCTGTCGGAAGCGGATGTATGTCTGTTTTCGCCTTTCGTATCTTGAGAGCAATTGTATCTGCATTGTCTGACAGGTTAATACGAGAATAATCAGAAGGATCAGACTTTGACATTTTTTTTGTCCCATCCCTAAGTGACATAACTCTTGTTGCCGGCCCTTGTATGATTGGCTCAATCATTGGAAAGTAGTCGACTTTGAAGTCATGGTTAAACTTCTGTGCAATGTCTCGAGATAACTCTAAATGCTGTTTTTGGTCTTCGCCAACGGGAACATGGGTTGCCCGATAGATTAAAATATCAGCTGCCTGAAGAACGGGATAATCGAAAAGCCCGACAGAAACATTCTGCGAGTTCTTCCCAGCTTTATCTTTAAATTGGGTCATGCGCTGGAGCCAACCCATGCGTGCGACACAATTAAACAACCAACTCAGCTCAGTATGAGCCCTAACGGCTGACTGATGAAAAAGAATAGATTTCCTCGGGTCTAGACCCGCTGCAAGATATGCAGCGGCGATTTCTCTGGTTTGATTTCCCAGCGCTCTCGGGTCTTGCCAAACAGTAACAGCATGTAAATCCACAACGCAGTAAAGACACTCAAACGAATCCTGGAGGCGCACAAAGTTTTTTAGAGCACCTAGATAATTGCCTAAATGTAGATCGCCTGTTGGCTGAATGCCAGACAGAATTCTGTTTGTTGGTTGCGGCGCGAATCTCATGAAGAAAGACTCCTAGTGTTAGGGCCCGGCCTATGCGCCCCCATGCTCCAACTGACAAGGGGGTCGGTTAAGATTGCCTGAGCATGTTACGCATGTCTGATCTGCTGAATCCGCCAAGGATTAAGGTTAAGGTAAAATATATCGCACCAGAAACAGAAATTATACAGAGTGTGAGCGGCACCCTCGAGGCAAAGGGAATAGCCGATAAATCACCCAACATCTTCAAACCTACGCCAAGCATGATTGCCATTAGGATCGCTGATAAAAGCATTGGAATAAGTCTAATGAGCAATTGTCGATCTGGCAAAAGGTATCCTAAAGCCCAGCCATGAGCGCTAAGGGAAATAAAACCCACCCAAGAGGATGCCGATGCCGCTAACGCAAGGCCAAACAATCCTAGGTGGGGGTAAAGGATGTATGACAAGGAAATTGCCACAACAACGGAAGCGAGAGAATGAAACATAGGAATGTCAGTATTTGAGCGAGCAAAAAAAGCTGGCTGAACAACTATTTGTCCAACAGCAGCGGGGATACCAAAAGAAAACCCTAGAAGCGCCACCCCAGCACCTCGAGAGTCTTCATGGGAGAATCTTCCCACTTCAAAGAGGCCTTCAAATAGAAACTCGCTTTGGAAGATACAAGCCGTTGTGATCGGAAGTGCTAGTAGCATTGCTAACTCTAAGCCTCGGTTCAGCTGATATCGAGCATCGCTATTCTTACCATCAGCTATTAAGTTGGCGAGACTTGATAAGAGCACTGTGTTGAGTGCTATTCCGATTAAACCTAGAGGTAACTGATAAACTCTATCTGCCAAGTATCTGTAAGAGACATCTTGTTCGACTGTTGAAGCAAGTGCGAGCACTACCAAAAAGCTGATTTGGTACCCCCCTCGAGAGATAATACCAGGAACGGTTCGACGAACAAATAGACCCATGCCTCGGGGCCATACTAGCGTGGGTGCCCATCCCATACGGGCAGCGGGAATCCAAACTACTAACAACTGTAAAGCGCCACTTAATAGGGTTGCCCATGATAGCCATGCACCTGGTGCTAAATCAAACCAAGCGATGGCGCTAAGCGCACCGATCATTACTAAATTAAAGGCAGTTGGTGCCGCTGCTTTGGCCGCGAAACGTCCAAGGGCATCCAACACGCCACCAACAAGAGCCATTAAGGACATAAAGAGTAAGTATGGCAGCATAATTCGGCCAAAAATAATTGCGAGCACTTGCGTTTTATCTGGGGTTCCCTCTTGCGCAATCATTCCAATGATCCAAGGCATCGCAAATATCAGTAGCGTTATGAGTGGGGTCAAAATAAAAATAAGGAATGAGAAAGCTGACCGAGCAAATTCTTTTGCATCCATCTCACTCCCAGTTAAATGCTCTCGAAGTAAAGGAACAAACGCCGCTGACATCGCACCTTCAGCAAACGTTCGCCTCGCAGCGTTCGGGAGCGAAAAGGCAATTAGCCAGGCGTCAAGTAAAACGCCAGGGCCGACAAAAACCGCTAAAAGCTGATCTCTGACAAACCCTAGCACCCGACTGAGTCCCGTGAGGCCTGAGACGGTTGCAAAGGCGCTTGCAAATCTAGATGTCATCAGAAAGTTGCTCCGCTTTCAGCAGCTTTGAGTAGAGCGCTTTTGGCTCTGTCTAAACGATCTTGTCCTTCAAGCCGATATCCCATGAGATCTGTAACGTAAAACACGTTTACATACCTTTCACCATAAGTCGCAACTCTAAGTGATTTCAAGGACATGCCGAGCTGAGAAAGGGTTGCCGTTAAATCGAAGAGAAGAGCTGGCCTGTCTGGGCCGCGTACTTCAATGATGGTAGGGCTGTTTGCCAATGCGGGGGTCTCAATTTTAACAGTTGCAGGCAAGTCCATAGCTCTCTGACGCTTGCTACGTTTTCGTGGTAGACGATCACTTAAATTCCTTAAACTAACCTGTCCTTCTAGGGCAGTGTTTAAGTTAGCGCGAAGAGTTTTTAGCATACTAGCCGAAGGGGGATGCTGTTCTCCATCTCGGCGAATGTAAAGGGTATCAAGTGCTAAACCATTTCGAAAAGTATGGGCTTTCGCTGCTTCAACGGACCAGTCAGCTAGCGCCATAGCACCAACCAGACGTGCAAATAGCCCTGGAGCATCGTCCGCGACGAATGTTACAGCCAGGGCTTTCCGATTCGTAAGAACTTGTATGTCCAAATGTGGTGCTTGCTGGGCCAGTTGGGCGTGGCTAGCGCACTCTTGGGCAGTGTACGCAAGCCAGTAAGCTAAAGGAGGAGCATCTAAGTGAGTGCCTAGAAGACCTTTGGCTAGCCTTCCATCTAGAAGATTCGACACCTCTTGTTTGCGAGCAAGCGCTATTTTCTCTGCTCCTTGGCTGATTTCGCCACTGCGTAAAATTTCGCCTGCGCCTAAAAAAGCCTTGTTAAGCAAGGCGCCTTTCCAAGCAGACCAGGTATCAGGACCTACCGCTCGGACATCCGCTGTGGTTAATATATAAAGGAGGCGGAGAGAATTGGCACTTTGGGAAAAGTTAGCGACAGCAGCAAGTGTCTCTGGATCATCGATGTCTCTTTGAAATGCAGAATCTGATAAATCGAGATGATGCTTGATTAACCAGGCAACCTGTTCACCTTGAGCATCATCCAGACCGAGGCGGGCACATACTTTGGGGGCAAGCTCCGCTCCAACAAGTTCATGTTTACCCGCACGCCCCTTTGCTATGTCATGATAAAGTGCGGAGACAAATAAAACATCTTGATCGTCCACTTGCTCAAAAAGTTCATGAACCGGTTTTGTCATATCTCCCAGGTCACTAGCCCTGAGCTGGTGCAACTGATCAATGGCATAGAGCGTATGTTCATCAACGGTGTATGAATGATACCGATTGAACTGCATTAAGCCAACGATGGAGGCCCATTCAGGCAGAAATGTTGCGAGAACCCCAGTTTCATTCATTGTCCGCAGAGCCAGCTTTGGGTTGTTGGCGTGTGTTAGCAGATCAAGGAAAAGCCGATTGGCCTGAGGGTTATGGCGAAATTTATCATCAATTAAGCTTAGATTTTGAGAGATAAGCCTCAGTGTTGAAGGCGCGTGGCTTAGTCCCTTCTCATGCGCAACAACAAAGTACCGCAAGAAATCAAGAGGTTGTTCTGCTAGTTGTTGTGCACCGCTAATTGACAACCGTCCACCCGAGATAGGGAAACCATCAACATTTGCCTCTCGATCTTTAAGCCAAGCTCGACGAAGCCCACGGCGACGCGTGCCTTGCTGAAACTCCTCTTCCATGGTGGCGATCATTATACCGGTTAGCGCGCCGACAGATTTAGCAGCACGGAAATAGTCTTGCATAAACATTTCTACACCAGCTCGGACGTCTTCACCTCCGTATCCTAATGCTTTGGCGATCTCGAGCTGTGCATCGAAAGATAGCCGCTCCTCGGCTCGATCACTTAGATAATGAAGATGGAGGCGTACCTTAAGTAGAAAGGCTTCAGCCTCTTCATACGCCTGGGCCTGAGCTAATGAGAAAACCCCACTGGATATAAGGGTACTTACTTGGCCGTCTCCAAAAACTGCTCGGGCAATCCAGGAGAGAGCGTGTAAATCTCGAAGCCCGCCTTTTCCTTCTTTTACTTGAGGCTCAAGAGTGTACCGAGACTGGCCCTGTCGCTCATGACGGGCCTTTCTTTCCGCCATTTTTGCTACCACAAAAGCACGCCGATGCGGCGCAAGCAGCCTTGTGTTTACCGCATGCTTTAACGCTATGAAACCAGGCCGTGAGCCTCGTATTAGCCTCATTTCAATGAGGGAGGTGAGGATGGTAAAGTCTTTAGAACCAAGTTTCAAACATTCAGACGGTGTCCTAACAGCCTGGCCCACTTTTAGGCCCAGGTCCCAAAGGACGTAAAGCATACTCTCCACGGTTTGATCTTGCAGGGCGGTTTCATCACCTACCCGCAAAAATAAAAGATCTATGTCTGAGAAGGGTGCAAGCTGACCACGACCATATCCGCCCACGGCTAGTAGGGCGAGATGATCTGCTAGGTCGATTCCTAAATCACCCCCTATTTCATGCCAGATAAACTGGAGCGTTTCATCCATCAAAATAGCTTGATGTTGTGCGGTATCGCGACTGTTTGAATCGCCAGAAACAAAACTTCTCTTTATTTCAGCGCGGCCCTTCTCGAGGCGCTTTTTAGCGATTTCAAGTATGCGGTTACGATCCATCATTGGGAGGCCAGGTCTTTTAACTCATATAGCTGATCGAGCGCTTCCCGCGGACTTAATGAATCAACATCTAAGCCAGCTAGTTTTTTTATTGCGGGGCTACCCTCTGCTGCTTGAACATTTGGTAATGTTAAGCTGAAGAGGGGAAGGTCGTCCTCTAATGCAGTTTTAGCACTTTTGTCTTTCTCTAGGCGGATCAGCAAATCTTGCGCACGTGCGATGAGAGCGGCCGGGAGTCCGGCAAGCTTTCCAACATGTATTCCATATGACCGGTCCGCTGCTCCAGAGGAAATCTTGTGTAGGAAGATAACCTCGCCTTTCCACTCTTTAACCTGAGCACTATGGCAGCTGAGCGTTGGGAGGCGTTCAGCCAAAGCGGTCAACTCATGATAATGAGTGGCAAACAGAGCCCGGCAATTAATTTTGGTAACCATGTACTCAACGGTTGCCCATGCGATGGATAGGCCATCATATGTCGCGGTGCCTCTTCCGATTTCGTCTAGTATTACAAAGCTTTTTGAGGTCGCTTGGTTAAGGATTGTCGCGGTCTCGACCATCTCAACCATGAAGGTTGATCGACCGCTTGCTAAATCATCTGATGCGCCAACTCTTGAAAACAAACGATCTACCAGACCGATATGAGCAGATTTAGCAGGCACAAAAGCGCCTATCTGACACAATATAATTAGTATAGCATTCTGCCTAAGAAACGTTGATTTACCCGCCATATTAGGACCAGTAAGCAACCAGATATTATCCTGAGAGGTGTGGTTAAGGGAATTAGCAATGAAATCTTCACCAGAGGTTTTTGCAAGCGCTGCCTCTACAACGGGATGACGAGCATCTATGATTTCAAGACATTCTGAGTTGTCGATTTTTGGACGCACCCAGCTAAGATCTAACGCTAATTGGGCGAGAGCGCTGCTTACGTCAAGGACGGCAAGAGCATCGGCTAACGCAATAAGGCTCTCCGCATTTTCTAAAATGCTACCTCTCAAGTTATCGAATATCTCTAGTTCGAGCGCCAGCGAACGCTCGGCCGCTGCGCGGATTTTTTGCTCTAGTTCCGTAAGTTCTATAGTAGTATAACGCTTCGCAGAGGCCAGAGATTGTCGATGGATGAAGCCGGCTTCATTGGCTTCCCCCATTTTGCTAGCATTCACAGAAGTAACTTCGATGAAATAACCTAAAACGTTATTATGTTTTATTTTTAGCGAGGAAATGCCTGTTTGTGCAGAGAGAGCTGTTTGTAATTCCGAGATGAGGATTCTAGATTTGTCTCGAAGAGCACGTTGTTCATCTAGTCTGATGTCGAATCCAGGACGAACAAAACCACCATCACGAGCCATAACTGGCACTTCATCTTGAAGCGCCTCTGTCAAGCTTGATGCTAAGGCGTCAAAGTTACCTAAATCATCTAAGCAAGAGCTAAGTTCTTTAGCGAAAGGCACGCTGTCATCAGCTAAGTTTAATTTTTTCCTTAGAGTGCTCGTCTGCTTCAAGGCAATGGCCATGGCTAGAACGTCCCTTGGCCCACCTCTGCCTAACGATATTCTCTGCATGGCTCGCGCTATATCGGGCAGAGAGCGAAGGTGTTCACGCACATCTTGTAAGAGCTTTGGCCTTTCTAGAAAGTAAGCCACACTATCCTGACGAGCCAAAATTATCGTCGCGTCCGCGCTTGGTTGTGCCAATCTATCTGACAAAAGTCTCGCCCCTGCCGCCGTAACCGTTTGATCGATTGTAGCGAGGAGAGATCCAGCACGTTTTCCGTCTAATGCCCGACTTAATTCTAAGTTTCTTCGGGTAGCTGCATCGATATTTAATTGGGTGTCACGTAAATTCTGATGCAGGCGCTTAATTATTGGTGTTGATGCTTTCTGGGTTAAATTAACATAGTCAAGTAGAGCACCTGCAGCAGATATTTCTGCCCGGCTAAAGTCTCCAAGCACTCGGAGATCGGATAACCCAAACGTCTTTTTTAAGTGAGACTCCCCTGCCGTAGACGAGAATCTAGATGATGGCTGTGGTGTCAGCTTCGTCTTTTGGGCACTAAAAATTTCGCTAAAGAATGGATTTTCCAGAAGTGCGTCAGATATTAGTATCTCTCCAGGATCAATCTGAGCAAGAATGGCCTCTAAATCTGCAACAGCCATTGGGTGGGGTAAGGGCTGTACCTCAAATTTCCCAGTTGATAGGTCGATCCAGGAAAAGGCGTATTTTCCTGCCGCATAGCCAAGAGCAGAGAGAAAAGTAGATTGACCAGAATTAAGAAAAGAATCTTCTGTTAAGGTTCCCGGTGTAAGAATGCGCACGACTTCGCGATTAACAACGGCTTTAGACCCTCTGCGTTTTTTAGCATCCGCTGGATCTTCAGTTTGCTCACAAAGGGCAACCTTGTGACCTGCCTCTATTAGTTTTGCTAAATATTGATCTACGCTGTGATGTGGCACGCCGCACATTGGAATTGGGTCTCCCTTGTGTTGCCCGCGTTTCGTTAAAGCTATATTTAGGCAGGATGCAGCCGTTACGGCATCATCAAAAAAAAGCTCATAAAAGTCTCCCATCCTGTATAGCAAAAGACAATGTTCATGCGATTTTTTAACTCGCAAGTACTGTTCCATCATAGGTGTTGGGGTTGTAGCCATCAAACTCCTTTTAGATGGATTAACCAACGGATTGAAAGGGTTATGAATGGATAAATTTAGTTTTACTAGCTACAGTCGTTTAAATTATGTCACAACGGTTGTGCGGCTATTGAGGTATTTTCGAAACCGTTTTGGCGATAGCTACTAATCATGACTGATCAGCACGACCAATTAAAAATAGATGCCTTAGCTTTTCATGCGGAAGGGCGTCCTGGAAAGTTGGAAGTTACCGCGACAAAGCCTCTAAGCACCCAACGAGACCTATCATTGGCGTATTCGCCAGGTGTGGCCCATCCTTGTTTAGAAATTAAGGAGAATCCAGAGGCAGCCTATGAGTACACCGCAAAATCCAACACTGTGGCTGTAATATCAAACGGAACTGCGGTTCTTGGGCTTGGCAATCTAGGAGCTCTGGCTTCAAAGCCTGTTATGGAGGGAAAGGCGGTTCTTTTTAAACGCTTCTCAGATATTGATGGGTTAGACGTAGAGGTTGCTACCGAAGATGTAGACGCATTCTGTGAAGCTGTGAAATTAATTGCTCCATCGTTTGGCGGCATAAACTTGGAGGACATTAAGGCTCCAGAGTCGTTTTTGATCGAAGAGCGATTAATCGAAGATTGCGACATTCCTGTAATGCATGACGATCAGCATGGAACGGCAATAATTGCGGCTGCGGGGATGCTTAACGCCCTGCATGTAACCGGCAAGACACTACAAGAGATTAGATTGGTTGTTAACGGCGCCGGCGCTGCTGCCTTATCATGTGTTGCACTTCTTAAGACTATGGGACTCCCGTCAGAAAAGGCGATTTTGTGTGATTCTAAAGGTGTGATCCATAAAGATCGAACCGATCTAAATCAGTGGAAGTCAGCTCACGCGGTGGACACACCATATCGAACACTTGCAGAGGCAATGGTCGGAGCGGACGCTTTCTTTGGTCTCTCTGTGAAGGACGCAGTAGACGAGAGCATGGTAGAGTCTATGGGCCCACGTCCGATTATTTTTGCCATGGCTAATCCGGATCCTGAAATTCTACCTGAGGCGATAAAAGCGGTGCGAGATGACGCCATTATTGCCACCGGCAGATCAGACTATCCCAACCAAGTTAACAATGTTCTCGGGTTTCCATACATTTTCAGGGGTGCACTCGATGTTCGTGCAACGCGAATTAATGAGGAGATGAAGGTTGCTGCGGCCGAAGCTTTAGCAAAGCTTGCTCGAAAGGCTGTCCCAGACGAAGTTGCCGATGCTTACGGTCGCAAGCTTTCTTATGGACCTGAATATATTATACCTGCTCCGTTTGACCCCCGATTAATTGTCGCTATTCCCAGAGCTGTGGCTGAAGCCGCTATGAGAAGCGGGGTCGCTCGCAAGCCAATAGCTGACATGGCATCGTATGAGTCTGAATTGGCCTCCCATTTGGATCCTTCCCATGCAGCCATTCAAGCTCTTTATAATCGGGGCAAAGGAAAGGATTTGACCTTTGTTTTTGCTGAGGGAGAAGAAGATCGTGCCATGCGCGCTGGGGCGGAGCTGGTAGCTAACGGCTTAGGTAAGGTGAAGATAGTTGGCCGAGAGCGCGTGATAAGGGAAAACGCGGCAGCAGCAGGATTAAGCTTAGATGACCTTAAGATTGTTAACGCAAAAATAACGCCAGACCAAAATAAAGTTTACTCAGATTATTTATATAACCGTCTAAAGCGTCAAGGTTTGATGCAACGTGACGTCGAGCGTATGGTTAACACTGACCGAGTAATCTACGGCGCGGCAATGATAGCGGCGGGCGATGCAGATATCATGATAACAGGAATGACGCGCTCCTTCAGGCAATGTCTAAATACCCTTGATCAAGCCCTCGATACTCAGCTGAATCAAATTCAGT
Organism: Alphaproteobacteria bacterium; assembly: GCA_964228455.1. GTDB lineage: Bacteria > Pseudomonadota > Alphaproteobacteria > UBA7985 > UBA7985 > CAXQZM01. The sequence goes on from CAXQZM010000071.1 coordinate 12,361, forward strand.
TCGGCTACTCTATGCTGATGGATAAGGGCCGCACGGTTTTTATTGGAGATACTATAGTTCATGATACGCCAACTGGCGCAGAGCTTGCACAAATCGCTAAACAATTAGCGACCGTGGTGCGCGATTTAGGCCATGAGCCGAGAGTTGCTCTCTGCTCATATTCTAATTTTGGGCAAACACCCACAGATAGGACAGCAGCGATTAATGAAGCGATCGCAATCCTCGACAGCGAAAAACCTGACTTTGAGTATGATGGAGAAATGCAGGTTAATGTTGCTTTAAATTATGATTTGATTGAGCGGTCTTTTCCATTCTGTCGTCTTTCAGGGCCTGCTAATATTTTGATTATGCCTTCTTTAGATGCAGCTAATATAGCGGGTAAAATGCTGGAGGAATTTTCATCCGGCACTGTAATTGGTCCTGTTCTCCAAGGCTTTGAGAAGCCTGTCAGGATTATACCATTAAACGCCACGGTCCAACAAATCACCCATGTCGCTGCGTTAGCGGCAGCGGAGGTTTCATGAAAGTGGACGGATGGAAAATAGTCTCTTCAGGAGACGCAATGGAGAGGGATTTTGAATTTGAAAACTTTGCTGAGGCATGGACCTTTATGTGTCGTGTGGCCGCGCATGCAGAAGCTATGGACCATCACCCCGAGTGGACGAATATCTACAACCGGGTTCACATTCGTTTAACAACTCATGATATGGCGGGTCTGAGTAAATTAGATCAAGAACTAGCGGAAAAAATTAACTCTTGTATTAATTGAAATAGATAATGGGTTCGCCCACTAAGGCTGGATTTGGTTCAAATCCAATGCCAGGCAGTTGAGGCGGTTGCAAACGACCAAGGGTAGCATCAACATCATTCGATAGTTCACCAAGGCTAGTTTTAACCAATGGCCGTGTATCGAGCGCCCCACTAAGCATTGAACCCGGGGTTGATGCAGCAACTTGCAGGATTGCTGAAAGTGAAATTTCGGCACCCCAGGTATCTTGGATGGACATGGTTAGTCCTGACGAGGCGCAGAGGGCCCGTTGAGTTACGCAGCGGGAAATCCCACCTTGTTTTCCAAGCTTGAGATTAATACCATCACAGGCCTCCAGCTGAATAGCTAGGCCAACATCGCCATCAGTTTGCGCCAACTCATCTAACATTATTGGATAGGGGCAAAAATCGCGCAGCAACAAGGTCTCACCCCAAGTTGCACAGGGGGCCTCTAATACGAAATTAAGATTCTCGGGCAACAATGCAAAAAGCTGCTTTGCTTGATCTAATGTTAGACTACCATTTGCATCAACCAGGAAAAAATCATCAGGTTGGCTATGGCGAAGAACGGTCGTTAGCCTTTTGGCCTCCATTGAGGGTCCACCGGCGTTTAGTGCAGCGCCAATTTTAATCGAGTGGTGAGTGAAACCAAGATCAGAATGTCTTCTAACGGAATTAAGCATCTTTTCAGGGCTATCGCTACTAATTGAAGAAATACTTGGGACGTTGTCGCACATTAACCCACCAATTAGCTCATAGACCGGGGCACCCTCAGCCTTTCCGGCAAGATCCCAAACTGCAATGTCTATTGCTGATTTTGCAGCCGCTTGCCCTGCTAAAACAGAGTCCATTTTTGCATAGACTGTACTGGGATCCCTGGGATCGAGTCCAAGCAAATTGGGAGATAATTCTATGATGGCGGCCAAAACCCCAGCTGGATGCCCTTCTATGTAAGTGCCTCCAAATGGACAAGACTCACCCCAGCCTAATAAGCCTGTGTCCGTTTTCAAGCATACAATTGTTGTTTTAAACGAAGTAAATTCTCTACCACCAGACAGTTTATATACCCCCGGGTATGGAAGATCTTTTTGAAAGACCTCTATACCGGTGATTTGCACTTAACGGCCTCTCCAAACTGGATCGCGCTTTTCCGCAAAAGCCTTGAATCCTTCTAAACCATCCTCGGAGTTGTATAGCTTATCAACCGTGGGAAGCTGAGATTTAGTTACTCGATTCATTGTATCTTGGAATCTTGCTCCTTCAGCCTCGCGAACGGTTTCCTTAATTGCCTGGAATACAAGCGGTGGTCCGCTTGCAAGGAGGTCAGCTACATCATTTACTTTAGCCTCTAAAGCCTGACCGTCAGATAGAGATTCGTTAACAAGGCCCCATCGAACAGCCTCTTCACTGCTCATCCAGCGTCCAGTTAGAAGCATATCCATTGCAACATGGTAGGGAATTCGCTTCGGCAGCTTTATTGACGCAGCGTCTGCTAAAGTACCAGCGCGAATTTCGGGCAATGCAAAGGTTGAAGCGCTGGTGCAGTATATTAAGTCGCAAGAGATCATGAGCTCAAAGCCTCCACCAACAGCCATCCCCTCTACCTGAGCGATAATGGGCTTATTCATGTCTCTTAATTCTTGAAGACCAGCAAAACCCCCAACTCCATAATCTCCAACTACAGAATCCCCATTCGCCGCTGCTTTGAGGTCCCAACCAGCAGAAAAAAACTTTTCTCCGGCTGTTTTCACTATGCAAACTCGTGACGTTTGATCGTCGCGGAATGCCTTGAAGTGCTTACCCATTTCCTGGCTAGTAGAAAGCGCAATCGCATTAGCTTTTGGTCTATCCAGAGTAATTGTCCAGATTCCACCTCGCTTGGTTGTTGTGACTTCATTCATGAGGGCTCTCCTAAAATAAACATTGCGTCGGCGGCTATTGCATCGGCTGGTGTTGCAATAAGAGGGTTGATGTCTAACTCCAACACATCGCCACGCATAATTCGTGTCTGAACTGCCATGAGGGCTTGAATTATTGCTAAACGGTTGGCTGAAGGTCTGCCACGATACCCGTCTAGGATCTTTGAGATACGAAGCGAGTTTAAGGCCTCTTCTGCTTGGTTTTGATCAAAAGGCAGAAGTAAAATAGCACTATCCTCTATTAGCTCTGCCAGAATTCCGCCAGAGCCGATAAGCATGTGACCCCCTATTACAGGATCATGAGCTACTCCAACAATGAGTTCTGCGGTTACGTCTTGCACCATTTCTTCGACTAGAATTGTGTCAGAAATTTTTGATAACTTGGCAAACACACCGAGTGGGTCAGTCACGTTTAAGGAAACTCCGCCCACTTCAGACTTGTGAAAAAGATCAACGGAGACAGCTTTCATAACACAAGGTTTCTTTAGTTCAGTAATTTGATCTACTGATGAAACCAATTGCCCACTAGGAATGGAGATGCCATTGGAAGCTAGCTCTTGTTTGCTGTCGTATTCCGTCAAAGTGGTTAAGGGTTTCTGTGGTTTAGATAGGTATCGAAATTTCGTACCATGCTGTAGTGCCGCGGCATCAAGACCTTCGAGACTTGCCTGCATGCCATGGAGTGGGACTATTCCAACCGAAACGAGCCGCTGCGATAGGTCTTCTGGCATATTTTCCGGGTAAGTAGCCATTATGCCCACCCGCGCATCTGAAGCACGCTTAGCATTAATTATACATTCTATCGCAAGCTCAAAGCTTTCAAGATTACCACTTGTTTTTCTAGGCCAGTCGAAAACAAAGATTGTGAAATTTTGCGGACCTCGGAGCGCTTTAGTGAACGCTGGTGTAAGGGCCTCCGCATTACCCCACTCAAAAGTGTGATAATCAAATGGGTTAGATACTTTTACTAACGGGTTAAGTGTTTCATCAATGCCTAAGCCATCCATTGATGGAAAGTTGAATCCATAACGGGCGCCAGCATCGGCCATTAAACTGGCCTCACCGCCTGAGCAGGATATGCTGAGTAGATCTTTTCCTGTAATTTTACCTCCAAGATGCAGTATTTTGAGCCCCTCTAAAAAGCTTTCGAGTGAGCGAACACGACCAATCCCGCACCGGTTTAGGAATGCGTCTGCAACACTGTCTGAACCTGAAAGTGAAGCCGTGTGAGAGACGGTTAAGGTTCGGGCTGCCTTTGTTTCACCTGATTTAAGAGCGATAATCGGTTTTGAACAATCACGAGCAGCTTGGTGGAAGGAAGAAGGATCTCCAAAACCTTCAATATGTAACCCAATGGCTGTAACCCGTGGGTCTTCATCCATAGCCGCAATAAGCTCGGACAAACCCAATTGCGCGCCGTTCCCTGCTGCCAGCATGTATGCAATTGGGAGGCCCCTTTGCTGCATGCTCATACTAATAAGAATATTCGAGGATTGTGTAATCAAGGCCACACCACTTTCGGCCTTATATCCTCCAAGTACGTCTGGCCACATCGCCACACCATCTAAATAGTTCACCATTCCATAGCAATTTGGTCCCAGAATTGGCATTTCTCCTGCCGCCTCTAATAGTGTATCTTGTAAGTAAGCACCCTCTTCCCCAGCTTCTCCAAAACCTGATGCGAAGCATATTGCACCACCTGCACCAAACTGGGCCAATGAGCGTGTGATGTCTATGCTGGCATGACGATTTACTGCGACAAAAGCGGCATCGGGCGGATAAGGTAAATCAGTTATTTTCTTAAATTCTGATTTTGGGTTAACGTGCCAAACTGGGCCTTCAAAATTCCACTTTCTAATTTGGAATAAAACATTTTGCGTCCAAGCGCCCCCAACAATTGCAATAGACTTAGGATGGAGAAGACGTTCAAGTTTCATTGTCACGCGCCAAGAGGACGAAGCAAGTCTCGGCTTATGATGTGCCGCTGTATCTCAGATGTTCCATCCCAAATCCTCTCTACTCTTGCGTCGCGCCAGAATCGAGCAAGAGGTAAGTCATCCATCAGGCCCATGCCTCCGTATATAGCGATTGCTTCATCGGTAACTCGTGACAACATTTCTGATGCGTATAACTTAGCACTAGCTATTTCACGGTTACTTAAAATGTTTTGATCTAGCTGCCAAGCGGCTTTCAAAGTTAATAGATCAGCTGCATCTATTTCAGTGATCATATCAGCGAGCTTGAAGCTAACGCCTTGGAACTTTGAAATTTGCTGACCAAATTGTTTTCTTTCCGCGCTGTATTGAAGTGCGTAATTGAAAGCACGACGCGCGCGGCCAACACTCATAGCGGCAACGGTAAGTCGCGTGCCATATAACCATTCATTCATCACGGTAAAACCTCCACCTACCTCGCCTAGAACTTGCCCTGGTCCCAGTATGCAATTATCAAACGTTAAGATATTATTGGGGTAGCCGCGATGGGAAACAGAGGAATAGCCGGGCTTAATTTCAAAACCGGATGTTCCTCTATCAACCAAGAAACATGTTATGATTTTTTTTGGCCCTCGGGCTGTTTGCTCTTCACCTGTTGCCACGAAAACTATTACAAAGTCTGCGTGTTCCGCCCCTGAAATAAAATGCTTGGAACCATTTAAAACCCAGTCGTTTCCTCGTTTCTCTGCTCGGCACTTCATGCCTCGAACATCGGAACCTGCATCCGGCTCAGTCATGGCCAATGCGTCCCAGCGTTCCCCCCTGATTGCGGGCTTTAAGTAAGTTTCAATTTGGTCACCCTGACAAGCCATTAGTATGCCTTGTGGCCTACCCCAAAAGTGAGTGAGTGCCATTGAACCGCGGCCAAGCTCTCGCTCTAAAAGAGTAAATTCAAGATGACTTAAACCTCCACCACCAACACTTTCAGGGAAATTTGGTGCGAAAAAACCGATCTCTTGAACCTTTTTGGCTATTTGCCGTCCCATCTCAATTGGAACGCACCCCAGTCTTTCAACTTCATCTTCTAACGGATAAATTTCAGTTTCGACGAAGGTTCGAACCGTATCCACAATCATTTCTTGTTCAGATGTGAGCCCAAAAAACATGAAGCCTCCCCAAGAGTAAATAATTTGAGGCTATGCCCCTCTGTACCGCCAAAATCGCAGATGTTTGGCAGGCGTTAGTTTATGAAATGGGCCCGCGGGCCCAACCCATAAAATAACGGCTCTAAATGATGAGCGATGTTCTTTTGTAGATCTAAGTTATCTTAAAGAGACTCTCCATAATTAGCTCTGACGAAGTTTAAGCTTTTCTCTAACTTCTTTAGGCCCAATAATTTTTACGTTCATAGCTTCTAGAATTGTTACCGCACGTTCAACTAGATCACCGTTTGAGGCAAGGACGCCTTTTTCTAAATAGATATTATCTTCCAAGCCCACCCTAACATTCCCCCCGGCTAGAACAGCAGCAGCCACGTAGGGTAATTGAAGTCGACCGATTGAAAACGCTGAGAAGATCCAACTTTCTGGAACATTATTGACCATGGCCATTAGCGTGGTCATGTCAGGCGGCGCCCCCCAGGGCACGCCCATGCAAAGCTGAACCATCACTGGATCTTCGATTAACCCCTCGTTAACGAGTTGCTTGGCAAACCATAGGTGGCCAGTGTCAAATGCTTCGATTTCTGGGCGCACTCCTAAGGCGGTCATACGGGAGGCCATGTCACGGAGCATGGCTGGGGTGTTTGTCATGATGTAGTCACCCTCACCAAAGTTCATAGTGCCGCAATCAAGGGTACATATTTCAGGCAAGGAGTCTTTGATATGCTGAACGCGAGCCTCCGCGCTTGCCATATCTGTTCCTTCATGATTCAGCGGAAGAGGCGAAGAGGTTGGCCCGAGAGTTAGGTCACCTCCAGTGCCGGCCGTTAGATTAATTACCACATCAGTATCAGCGTCCCGAATACGATCAACCACCTCTTTATACATTTGCAGGTCTCTTGATTGGCCGCCGGTATCAGGATCTCTAACGTGACAATGAGCAATCGCTGCGCCAGCCTTTGCTGCTTCAATTGCAGCAGCTGCAATTTCCTTAGGTGTAATTGGAACCTTGTGTGATTTCTGGGTAGTGGCACCCCCTCCGGTAACTGCAGCAGTGATGAAAACTTCATAGTTCATGGAGATGCTCCTTACTTAGGTGGTGATGGTCGGTTTAATTTAGTGATTTTCGGCTCGAGACTTAAATACGACCCATGGACCAAAAATGGCGACAAGGGCAGCGACAGGGACTATAGAGGCATAAGCCCAACGGAAGCCATAAAAATGTTCCAGAAAGCCGATTAGGGGAGGTCCAATAAAGATTGAAGCCCAGCCCATTGCAGACACTATAGCAACCCCGAAGGCCGGTCTCACACCATTTAAGCGTCCAGCCGACGCAACAAAGATTGGGAAAAAAAATGAGAAACCAAACCCCATAAAGAATACAGCGACGACTCCTTCCCAGTATTTATGAGTGATGATGAGCCAGAGAAGCCCGGCCATGCCAATCAATGTGCCAAAAAGGAGCAGTTTGGGACGCCCAATCTGTTCCGCTATCCCATCTCCCAGTAAGCGCGCTATTAGCAGCCCTGAAGAAAAAAGAACCATTGGTAGAACGAACCAATGGGCATCTAGATTTTGTCCTTTTAGCTTAAATTCAGAGAAAAAGTATTGGCTGAGCCAGTCATAGTGAGATGCTTCTGCTTCAATACCCAGAAGCATCAACAAGCATAGTCCTATGAGCAAGTTTCGTGAGAGTTTAGGCAGCTTTCCCCCACTTGCTTTAAGCGCCTCTTCATCGGAAGCAGCCTCAATTGAGAAGGACAAAAAATCACGTCGAATGAAAAAGAGAAGCGTCGAAGACGCCAAGCTTATCAATAAAAAGAATAACCAAATCGGCATCCCGAAATATAATGAAATAAACGCGAGAAGTGTTCCTGATAAAACACCAGCTGCAAACATTGCATGAACGCCAGTCATAAAAAATCGATTTGTTACCCTCTCCAATAAACTACCTTGAGAGTTTGCCGCAACGTCGAAGAAGCCGGTGCAGATGCCGAGGCAAAAGCCTATCGAGAGAAGAGCACCATAGTTGGGTGCTAAAATGTACAGTACAGGGAATGCTAAAAAAAGTGGCAGAAATATAGAGGATAATAACTTGCTACCAAAACGTCCGATGAGGAAACTGCCTCCAATAAGTGAAGGAACTGCGCCAAAAGCCATGCTTAATAAGAAGAAGGTAACATGCCATTCTTCCAAATCCAGCCGGCCCATAAGAGTGGGGAATTGTGCAAGCATTGTAGGAACTGTTAAGCCGAGAACAAAGAAGCCAGCTGCTATCGCTCGAAAAGTTCTTTTAATTTGCTGCTCTGTTAAGGCGTGTCCCATTATTTGCCGCTAAGGCCTTCGTCACGCACTAACAACCTTTGTTATTCTTGTAATTTTGATGTTTTGTCCCCAGGTCAGCATTATGAAACGTCGAGATAAGTCTAATCCACGCGAGGGTCGCGAGCAAAGCCAGCGGCAGTTAAAGATGGGTGAGCAAATTCGGCACGTTTTAAGCGAGGCTGGTCTAAGGGAGGATTTGAGAGACCTGACAGGCCAGGCAATTAGTCTTACGTTTACAGAAGTACGATGCAGTGCTGACTTCCGGCTCGCAAAGGCTTTTTACGTGCCGCTTGGACCGGTATCTCAGCAGGATTGTGAATTTGCCCTGAAGGCAGCGTTGCCCAGCTTACAGGCGGCAGTTGCTAAAAAAAGCACATCTAAGTTTACTCCAAAACTGACATTCGTTTATGATACCAGTTTTGATGAAGCAGACCACTTACGAGACGTATTGAGCAGTCTGCCAAAGACGTGATTGACCGGATATTTTCTACCCACTGAAGATAGACCAGAACAACAACAGTGCTTGAGGCCCTCGGAAGATCCTCCGAGATACCAAAAGCTTTAATCGGTCAATTAATCGAGATTTATGATATAATTTGGCATTGGCTCGAGCCCATGATTGCAGGCGAGTTGCTCTGGGCTTGCGTATTTTTTCATACTTGGTCAAATCTGAGGCATTTCCGGCTAAGGCCCAGGCGTCTTCGATAGCTAGGGCGGCCCCCTGAGCCAAAAAAGGAAGAGTTGGGTGTGCAGCATCACCTAATAACGCAGTTTTTCCATCAACCCATCTAGCTAAAGCAGGACGATCAAACAAACCCCAGCGTTGCACAGATGTGCATGCATCCAATATTTCGCCTAACTTTGGATGCCAGTTAGAAAAGTGGTCTCTCAATTCATTGAGGTCTCCTGGCGTGTTCCAGCCTTCTTCGAGCCATTGGTCTTGCTCAGTCACGGCAACAAAATTTATCAATTCTGGGCCGATATAATAAGTTACCAGGTGTTTTTCTGGCCCAACCCAGACACAAGCTTCTTCTGGGATCAAGGCTTTCAACCTAGAATCTGCCGTTACCACGCCTCGCCAAGCCACTTGGCCCCGAAATTCTGGATCTGATGGGCCATTCATTTGAGCCCGTAAGGCCGATCGAAACCCGTCGGCTGCGACTGTCAATTGAGTTGGATCATATGATGCAATGTCGCAACCTAGTTGAACGTCAACTCCTTTAGCAAGTACCGATTGGAGCATAGGTCGATAGACGTGTAGGTACGGTCCCCCGTAGTATCGCTGACAATATCCCTTGAGTGGGGCATACATCAACGCGGAGCCAGTTTTTCCGTCTCGGATGGTAGCAGCTTCAGGTTCAAATGAATTGGCTTTTACAGAGTCGAGTAAATTTAGCCGGGACAGGATTCTTGTAGCATTTGGACTGAGTTGGATTCCAGCGCCCACTTCGCTAAAGGCGTTAGCGCGTTCAAACGTTTGAGTTTTCCAACCCATCTGTCGCAAAGCATGGGCAGCGGTTAGGCCTCCAATTCCAGCGCCAATAATTATTGCACTCTTGCTCATTACCTTCAACTAGGCCTAGGGGCTCTAACTGTCATGGCAAAAAAAAACAAAGGGCTCCCTCTTAATGGCTGGATCAACCTAGATAAGCCCCTACATGTCTCTTCAAACGATGCAGTGCAAGCGGTTAAAAAGCATTTGCGTCCAGTAAAAATAGGACACGGGGGCACTCTGGACCCACTTGCATCAGGAGTTCTCCCTCTCGCACTAGGCGAAGCAACCAAAACAGTCAGCTTTGCGATGGATGGCGATAAAATCTATATTGCCCATGTTAAGTTTGGCGAGTCCACGGATACAGATGATTTAGAGGGGGAGATAATAGCCGAGTCGTCAACTCGTCCAGCAGAGATCCTTATAAAAAAGGCGCTTCATGATGTTTCTGGTAAAATAATTGATCAGCGACCACCAGCTTTTTCGGCTCTTAAAGTAGAGGGAAATCGCGCCTACGAGTTGGCGAGAGCTGGAAAGGAAGTTAATCTATCTAGTCGAAATGTGAATCTTAAGGCTGCCCACCTCCTATCTTATGATGGCGAAGTGGCGTGTATTAAGCTTACAGTCGGCAAAGGGTTTTATGTTAGGTCGTTTGCTAGAGATTTGGGGGAGACCCTCCGCTCTAAAGCTCATCTAAGCGGATTACGGCGCACACAGGTAGGGTCTTTTACCGCAGATTCTGCAATTTCACTTGATTCTTTGTTAACCTTAGACCATCGCGCCGCTGTCGCAGCTTTGCTGCCGCTTGAACGTGTGCTGGACGACATCCCGGCTCTCGATCTTGGTCAGGCAGAAGCGTGGCGCCTCAAATCCGGGCTTCCAGCCACTTTGGTTCGTCGATCATTCCTTGAGCAGATTGCTTTGTTGGAAGACGGAAAAATGGTTCAGGCGCGGTATGAAAATCGGCTAGTGGCTTTGTGTGAATATTCAAAAGCAAGGCTAAAGGTGATTAGGGGCTTCAACTAAACGGGCAGTTGTCCAGAGAAATAAAGGAATTTCTGATGTCGATAATGACTATGTCAAAAGACGAAATCGTCGCAAAGTTTGGTCGTGGGAAAAGCGATACAGGCTCACCAGAAGTGCAGATAGCGCTTCTCACCAATCGAATTTTGAACCTCACGGAGCACATGAAGGAGCACAAGCAAGACTTCCACTCTCGCCGGGGTCTCATCATGATGGTCGGCCAGCGTCGCCGCTTGTTAGACTATCTCAAGAAGAAGGACGCGGCTCGATATACCGCGATCCTCGAGCCGCTAGGCCTGCGGAAATAGGCTAATTCATTAAGGCAGGGCGTCCACTGGGCGCCTTTTGTCTTTTTCAGTGTCTGCAATCCGGCAGGCGCTTATGACGTTTAGAAAGTAACTTATGTTTAACGTTGTTCGTAAATCTATTGAGTGGGGCGGTCGCACGCTCACACTAGAAACCGGCCGTGTAGCACGTCAAGCTGACGGCGCCGTAATGGTCACTTATGGCGACACGGTCGTCCTTTGCACTGCCGTTGGCGCAGCAAAACCAAAGCCCGGACAGGATTTCTTCCCCCTGACTGTAAATTATCAAGAGAAATATTCCGCCTCTGGCCGCATTCCTGGCGGCTTTTTTAAACGAGAAGGCCGCCCAACTGAGCGCGAGACTCTCTTGTCTCGCCTAATTGACCGACCATTGCGCCCTCTATTTGCTGAGGGGTATCTTTGCGAAACGCAAGTGGTCTGCACCGTGTTATCCTATGATCTTGAAAATGATCCAGATATGCCTGCCATGGTTGGTGCGTCTGCTGCATTAACCCTCTCCGGTTTGCCATTTATGGGACCAATTGGTGGAGCTTCGGTAGGATACCGTGATGGGGAGTATGTCTTAAACCCCAAAGTAGGCAATCGAGAAGGCATGCTTCTAGATTTGTCTGTTGCTGGCACGACTGAGGGAGTGCTGATGGTTGAATCGGAGGCTTCTGAATTATCAGAAGAAGTGATGCTGGGTGCTGTTAAATTTGGCCATGATGCCTGCAAAGAGGTTATTGGCTTGATCATTGATTTGGCAGAAGAGGCCGCAAAAGAGCCTCGAGACCTACCAGCACCAACTTTTGATGCTGATGCTCTTAAAGAAAAAATTGTTGATTTGGTTGGAAGTGATATCCAAGCAGGGTACTCAATCAAAGAAAAAGAGGCACGCCGCGATGCTATAGCAGCTGCCAAAGACAAAGCTCTTGAAGCCTTTGCAAGTGACGAAGATGCTGAGTTTGATGCAGCAGCCGTTGGTAAATGTTTTAAATCGGCCGAAGCAGACGTCTTACGCGGGGCTGTCTTGAAAACTGGTAAGAGAATTGATGGCCGAGATACCAAAACGGTTAGACCAATTGTATCTGAGGTATCTGTCCTACCTAGGACACATGGTTCGTCACTTTTCACAAGAGGCGAAACTCAAGCATTGGTTACTTGTACGCTTGGAACCGGACGAGATGAGCAGATGATTGATAGCTTAGATGGTGAATTCAAGTCACGCTTTATGCTGCATTACAATTTCCCACCCTATTCTGTGGGAGAGGCTGGCCGAATGGGTTCGCCCGGTCGCAGAGAAATTGGTCATGGCAAGTTGGCTTGGCGAGCGATTAACCCATTAATGCCTTCTCAAGATGACTTCCCTTATGTTGTGCGTCTTATTTCTGAAATAACCGAGTCGAACGGCTCTTCATCTATGGCAACTGTATGCGGCTCCTCGCTGGCTCTTATGGACGCCGGTGCGCCATTGAAACGCCCAGTTGCCGGCATTGCAATGGGTCTAATTAAAGAAGGAGATGAGTTTGCCGTTTTATCGGACATCCTTGGAGATGAAGATCACTTGGGTGACATGGACTTCAAAGTCGCGGGTTCAGCAGAGGGTATAACTGCGTTGCAGATGGATATAAAAATCACATCTATCACACCGGAGATTATGGAAATCGCCCTGGGTCAAGCTAAAGATGGAAGAATTCACATTCTTGGTGAAATGGAAAAAGCGTTGGGCACAGCTCGAGAAGGCACCTCTGCTCATGCGCCACAGATTGTTACTATCCAGATTAATAAGGATAAAATCCGTGATGTGATTGGTTCAGGGGGCAAGGTGATCCGCGAGATTACAGAAACTACTGGCGCCACTATTGATATCGAAGAAGACGGCACGATCAATATTGCTGCATCGGATGCTGCAAAGATCAGTGCAGCAAAGACTTGGATCGAGGATATCACGGGTGAAGCAGAGGAAGGTAAAATCTATCGCGGGAAGGTAGTAAACACCAAAGACTTCGGCGCTTTTGTAAACTTCATGAAAGGCAAAGATGGCCTGGTGCACATTTCTAATATGAAAAACGAGCGTGTTGCTAAGACTACAGACGTTGTCAGTGAAGGCGATGAGGTCTACGTTTTGTGTTTGGGTATCGATGATCGCGGTAAAGTCTCTCTTTCCATGAAAGACGTTGATCAAGAGACTGGCGATTTGATTAGTAAAGAAGATTAGTATCGATATCAAAAACTAGAGATTAAAAAGGGAGCCCGCGGCTCCCTTTTTTATTGAGCGATGATTGAGGATATGAACTCCCACCTCCTCCGCCATAAACGGCCTGTAATCGACTTTCAGATTGGGCCTAACCTTCAGATAACGCTCAGTGTTTGAACCTCAGAATTCATTGTGCTGCACTGGGTTACTGACCATTTTGCGCCTTATTGCAGTGAACTACAGCACAGTGCTATCAACAATATCAGAGTGTTAGATGAATGCTGACGGATGATATGATCCGTCAACTAGTTTTGAATTTTCTAAGCCCCGCTGTGAGGGCTTCGAATTCTCTGGGTGCGCTTACTTCAAAGTGCAATCTTTCCTTAGTAATTGGATGTGTGAAACCTAGCTCAGCTGCATGCAGAGCTTGACCAGGAAGTTGTGACAGAGCTTTTATGGCTTCCTTAGGAGCATCCGCCGTAAGTCTTTTCTTTGGGGTGCCGTACAGAGGATCACCCAACAAGGGATATCCGCAGTGGTCAAAGTGAACTCGGATTTGGTGGGTTCTTCCTGTTTCTAGCCGACACTCTAATTGGCAGGCAAATGTTCCGAAGGCCTCAACAAGCTGGAAGTTGGTAACAGCCTCACGGCCGTCATCTCGAACTGTCATTTTTAGCCGGTCTTTAGGATGTCGACCTATTGGTGCGTCGATGCTGCCGTCTGCAGTGGGAACCAAGCCCCAAACAATCGCGGCGTAGTGTCGGTCTATAGTGCGCTTTTGAAACTGTTTTTGTAGTCCTCTGAGTGAGAGTTCATCTTTTGCGATTACAATCAAACCACTAGTGTCCTTGTCTAAGCGATGGACAATTCCAGGACGCCGTTCACCACCAATACCTGGAAGTGATGCGCCGCAATGATAGAGCAGTGCGTTGACGAGTGTTCCAGAAAGATTCCCAGTTCCTGGATGAACTACAAGACCTGCAGGCTTATTTATAATCAGCAAGTGGTTATCCTCAAAATGCACCTCTAGTGGAATGTGCTCTGGTTGCAGGGCTAAATCCGCTACTTCGGGCTCCTCAAGGGTAATGGCTTGACCCAAACGCACTTTGAGCTTTGGGCTAGTTACTATTTTGTTCTCAAGTCTAACGGCCCCGTCTTCAATTAATGCTTTAAGACGTGCGCGACTCAAGTGACCAAAAATACTAGCTGCGGCTTTGTCTAGTCGATCATCGGCGTTGGTTTCGTCAATTATTGCTTCATGTTTTTGCACTTCGGCCATATGGACCCCCTATGACGGAACCCCGCACGAACCTCAATCGCATCTTAATTGCAGCAATAACTTTAATGACCATAGCTATTTTTGGGCTGGGCGCTGCGATAGTTTGGAGACTATTTTTGTCAGGGGATAGTGGGAAGGTGGTTTTGTCCGACACGCAACGGATAGATATTGGCACAGCAGCGATTGAGTATCGCGTTTCAGAGGGTTGTAAGGACGAAATAATTGTTGAGGAGGGAGCTATTGAGCTCCGCTTGTTTGGGACTGGCTGCGCTGGACTTCAGATCATAGAACTGACAGGTAATGTTAGTTTGATTAGGGAGTAGTTAATGTATTTTGCTTCTGACAATACAGCTGGCGCTCATCCGGATGTTCTGAAAGCTCTGGTTAAGGTAAATTCAGGCTTCGTTGGCGCATACGGAGACGACCCAATAACGGCGGCACTCCAAGATCGATTGCGAGCCATATTCGAGCATGATGAGCTAATAGCCTTTCCAATCGCAACCGGATCCTCTGGAAACGCGCTTGCGTTGGCGACAATGACCCCTGGATGGGGAGCAGTATACTGCCACGGCGAGGCCCACATCAACGTTGACGAATGCGGCGCTCCCGAAGTAGCAAATCCTGGAAGCAAGTTGGTGCCACTCGATGGGGTCAATGGGAAATTTACAGCTGATTCCGTTATGAGTTCAATGCGGGGCAGAGATTTTGTACACGCGGTTCAGCCATCAACTATATCAGTTACCAATCTCACCGAGGTTGGCAGTGCGTATACTGTCGAGGAATTGCAAGATCTTGGCGAATTTTGCCGAAAAGAAAAGCTATCATTTCACATGGACGGGGCACGTTTTGCAAATGCCTTGGTTTCAACCAATGCAAGCCCGGCTGACTTAACGTGGAGAGCGGGAGTTGATGTTTTGACATTTGGGGCAACCAAAAATGGCTGCATGGCCGCTGAGGCGGTTATATTCTTCGACCCTGATAGAGCTCAGGAGTTTGCATTTCGACGTAAGCGAGCAGGTCATTTATTTTCTAAAATGAGATTTTTAAGCGGGCAATTAATAGGATACATTGAAAATGATCTATGGCTCCAAACGGCGCGTCATGCGAATGCTATGGCTGCAAAACTTGCGCGCGGGCTTGTTGCAGCAGGGTATCGCCCATATTTTCCCGTCGAGGGAAATATGGTTTTTGCACCTATTCCAGAAGTTGTGCAGAAAAAACTCAAGGACCATGGAGCACTGTTCTATCCTGGTCGCTTAGGCGGAACAGATGGAACCGATGTTCGGCTTTTGTGTTCTTGGTCAACAACACAGGCGGAAGTCGACAAGTTTGTAGGGCTTTTAGGTTAGGCGAGCTTCTACAAGCTTAGCCCAATAAGCAACACCGTATGGAATAGCTTTATCATTAAAGTCGTATTCAGGGTGATGTAGGCCTGCTGTGTCTCCGTTACCCATGAAGATGTAGGCCCCTGGCTTTTCTTCTAGCATGTAGGCAAAGTCTTCTCCGCCCATTAAGGGCTCACAGGATCTCTCCACCTGTTGTTCACCAACAACTGTCGCCGCAACATCCGCAGCAATTTTTGTTTCGGTTGAGTGATTAACGGTTACTGGATAATTACGAGTAAAGGCTACAGTCGCCTTGCCTCCATATGTGCTAGCAACACCCCGGGCAATTTCACCAAGCCGAGTCTCCATCTGATCTCTAACGTTTGGATCTAATGTTCTCACTGTTCCGCTGATTATGGCGCTATCAGGAATGACGTTGTTAGCCGTTCCAGCATGAAATTGTGTCACAGAGAGGACCGCTTGAGCTAGTGGGTCTAGCTCTCGACTGACTAATCCTTGTAGCGCCTGTATCATTAGGCTGCCCATATAGATTGGGTCAGCAGATTGGTGAGGTAGTGCTGCATGCCCTCCTCTGCCGTTTATCTCGATATTGAAGTTATCTGGGCTACCCATGATGCCACCTGGCCGGATAGAAAATTGTCCCACAGGAAGGCCCGGGAGATTATGCATTCCATAGACTTCATCGCACGGAAATTTTTCAAACAAACCATCCTTGATCATAGCTTTAGCTCCTGCACCACCCTCCTCAGCAGGTTGAAATATGAGGTAGACGGTTCCATCAAAATTTCGAGTGTCAGTAAGATGTTTGGCAGCACCTAGTAACATGGCTGTATGTCCATCATGTCCGCAAGCATGCATTCGACCAGGGTGCTGAGATTTGTAATTGTGTTCCCGTGACTCTGAGATGGGCAAGCCGTCCATATCAGCTCGTAGACCGATTGATTTTTCTCCAGGGGTTTTCCCTTTTATAACTGCGACGACCCCAGTCTTTCCAAGACCTTCATGGATTTCATCTACCCCGATATCGCGAAGCGTCTTAGAAACAAACGCGCTAGTTTTAGTTTCTTCATAACAAAGCTCTGGGATCTGGTGCAGCTGCTGCCGCCAACCGGAGACGATAGGGTGATCTGCTTGGATTGAATTAGACAACGTCATATCACCCAGATAAAGCGATTTAGACAGATTGTCAGCAGGATTTAAATAATGATTGAACGAATTTCTTCAGGAGGACTTTTTGAAAAGAAGGTTGGGTATTGTCGAGCGGTTGTAGCTGGAGGGTTTGTTTATGTATCGGGCACTGTTGCGGGCCCTGAAGTGCCAAATAGCGTCTTAGGTCAGTGTGAATCTGTCTTATCAAACATAGATCAGGCCCTAAGGAGGGCTGGGAGCAGCTTTGAGAAAACGGTTAAAGTGACTTACTATTTGCCTAAAGCGTCTGATTTTGAGGTGTGCTGGCCAATTCTGCAGAAAACATTCGGGGATAACCCTCCTGCTGCGACAATGATTGTGTGTGGGCTAATAGATCCAAAATATAAAATCGAGATTGAGCTTACAGCTATCTTGTGAGGGCTATTTGTACGGCTTTCTTAACTAGACTCTTATTTGAGCACTGCGCCTTTCATTAGCAGAACCATGTTAGCATGACTTGGCTCTTCTCCAAGGCTCTCAATCTTGTGGGGTAGATCACACCGATATCGTAAGGTATCGCCGCCAACCCCTGTAAAGCTTTCTTCACCGCTCGTGACGCGCAGTTTGCCTTTATAAATTGTCAGGTTTTCTACTGAGCCTGGGGCATGAGGTTCTGAATCCAAAATACCTCCGGGCTGAGCCTCAATTTCGTACACTTGAACCCAATCTACAACATTGGACCAGCCGGTTATACGAAGGCAAAACTTTCCGTCTTCTGAGTTTAGCACAGGGATCTGTGCTCCAGTCGCTTTCTCGATAAGCGCAGGGCGTTCTTCTGATCGAAGAACTTCTTCTATGGACGTGTCGAGTGCCTGGCTTAAACGCCAAATTGTACCCAATGTTGGATTGGTTTCATTCCGCTCAATTTGGGAAATAATCGATTTTGCGACACCTGATTTTTCAGCCAGTTGCCCTAGCGTGAGGTCGTACGATTGGCGCAGGCGCATGATAGTTTTACCCAGTTCAGGTGAAAAATCTGCTGCAGTATCTTTTTTTGTAGCCATGGGGTTAGGCTTTAGGCTTGGTCACGCTAGGTATCAAGAAATGAAGCTAACTCATCCAGAAATCATTTGGCGCGGGGTAACTCCCGTGGCCGCCTCTTATGGAGACATCTATTATTCGCCTGAAGATGCGTTGGGTGAGGTGCGACACAATTTTGTGTCGCTTGTTCAGCCTTTTTTTGGACAGCAGGAAACGCTTTTAATTGGCGAGACAGGTTTTGGTACTGGCCTAAACTTCCTTGCGACTTGGAATGATTGGAAAATCAACAAGCGGCCAGGCGATCGGTTAATTTTTCTATCGACTGAAGCGCACCCCCTTAGAGAGGCGGACGCAAGAAAAGCCCTTAAGCCTTTTTCGGAATTACAGCCAATACAAGAAGAGCTTTTGATAAATTGGCCAGTCGGCATACCAGGGCCACATCGCAGGTTTTTTGATGGAGGTGATGTAGAGCTTTGGGTTTTGCAGGGTGACGCGAAACAAGAGTTGCAGCGCCAAAGCTTTCAAGCAGATGCTTGGTATTTTGATGGTTTCAATCCATCTGAAAATCCCGAAATTTGGTCATGTGAGGTCCTTGAGGAGTGCGCTCGATTGATGCGGCCTGGATCGGTTGCTGGCACATTTACCGTTGCGAGTTCTGTCAGGGCTAATTTAGCACGTGCAGGGCTTCAATTTGAGAAATCTCCCGGATTCGGGAGGAAGCGCGATTGCTTGAAAATTTGGAAGCCAGGAAAAGCAACTGATCACGTCCCATGTAAAAAACCGCCTATAAAAATTGTTGGTGATGGCATTGCGGGGGCGAGCTTGCTCTGGGCAGCTAAAGCAAGAGGTTTGGATGCTGTTCAAAGGGGCGGACACCATCCACATCGAGCTAGCGGCAATCCGGCAGCTCTGGTTAATTTTAAACCAACGAGGGCGCCTAATGTTCCAAGCAACAGGCTTTTGTCTGCAAGCTTGGCACATGTTCAGCCAATTTATAAAGATCTGTGGCTGCCAGGGCGAGGCACCTTGAAGCCGGCTACATCCCTTGAACAGAAGGTTGAATTTCAGAATTGCCTGAGCGCCATGGGCTGGACTGACACAGCTTTGAAATGGTCATCAAATGACCTGGGATTGTTTAGCCCTGTAGCAGGATATGTGTCGCCTCGCGCCGTGCTAGAGTATTTAACAGCAGGTGCGCAAAGTGTGCCTGAAGACATTAATTTTGAAGTAGTAATTGCCAAAGGATTTGGGACGGTGGAGGAGGCCCCCACTATCAATTCAGCACTCCGTCGGAACCTCGGTCAAGTAGATGTTTTTGGAGCTGAAGGCAGCCCAAACTTGCGATATCCTGTTACGTTTGGTGGATATGTGACACCCCAGTTTGGCGGCCAAGTCCTTGCGGGATCAACCTATGATCGTTACCCGGATTGGGATGCCCCTAATCTGATAACGCCACAGGAATCTGCAACCCAAGAAATAATATCTAAGGCAGCCAGTTCGGGCTTTAATCTTCCTCAAACATCCTTGAATTCTTTTGTATCAGCCCGAGCATTTGGTCGAGATCATAGACCTATTGTTGGTAATACACCTGATGGGGTTTATGTGCTGACAGGTTTAGGATCCCGTGGATTTTTGACAGCGCCATTGCTTGCAGAAGTGCTTTTAGACGAAATCGAGGGGCGTAATTTAACTGGGCTGCCATCTTATGACTTTGCGGCTTGCGTGCATCCGTCTAGGTTTTCAATATGAAACAAGAGCATCGTCTTCTCGCCCTTGCAGCGCATACTCGCAAATGGTCACCAAGAATTAACCTGGTTTCAAAGTCTTCTTTAGTGGAAATTGAAAACCGACATATAAAGGACAGCACTCAGCTCGCGAGCTTTATACCCAACAAAAAGTCACGCATTATAGATCTAGGATGTGGCGGTGGGTTTCCTGGATTAGCACTTGCTTGTTTGGGCTATGAAAATTTGACACTGGTAGACTCGGATGCCCGAAAGATTAGTGCATGCAGAGCGTTTTTGCGCGAACAGGCTCTCTCAGTAAACTTAGTTAACAGTCGTATAGATGAGCTTCAGGTTATGAACTTTGAAATTGTTACCGCGCGTGCGTTAGCAAGTCTGGATCAACTGCTTCAGTGGGCGGTTAATCTTTTGTCAACGAACGGCAGGTGTCTTTTTCTAAAAGGTGCGCGTGTTGATGAAGAAATTGATTCAGCGCTTAAAATAGCAGAATTTACATTCACCAAGCATCCTAGTCTTTCGTCCCCCGATGGCTGCGTGCTAGAGATCTGCAATGTTCGGATTCGGAGTTAAATCACATGACACAGCAAAAGCTGCGCGCATCATTGCAGTTGCAAATCAAAAGGGTGGAGTGGGGAAAACGACAACCACATGCAATCTCGCAGCGGCCTTAACATCATTAGGTCTGAAAGTTCTTTTAATTGATGCGGATCCACAGGGGAATGCCTCAACAGGGTTTGGTATCCATGATCGAACACAAAATTTATACCATGTTCTTGTTGGAGGGCGACCAGCAAAAAAAGCTGCAAAACCTACAGCATTAAAGGGGCTGGATCTGATACCTGCGACAGTGGATCTAGCTGGCGCTGAGTTAGAGCTGGTTGATCAGGATAGTTGGAAAACTGTCTTGGCTAAAGCATTATCCCCAGTATCGGAAAGTTATGACTTCATACTTATTGATTGTCCGCCTGCATTAGGGCCACTTACGGTTAACGCACTTGGCGCTGCTTCGTCAGTAATAGTTCCCTTACAGGCTGAATTTTACGCGCTGGAAGGGCTCTCACACTTAGTTCGAACAATCGATCGATTACGAAAGACGCTGAATCCCAAGCTTGCTTTGGGTGGTATTGTTCTTACCATGGTCGATGGCCGGAACCGATTATCCGTCCAGGTGGATGCTGATGTTCGCGCTCATTTCGGAGACAAGGTTTTTTCTACCACAATTCCTCGAAATGTTAGAGTATCTGAAGCACCATCTCATGGACTACCAGTCATGGCCTATGATCCTCGCTCTGCTGGTGCGCGCGCATACATGGAGCTTGCTCTCGAACTTCTGCGCCGTAATGGTTTAGCACCACAAGCAAAGAAAACGAGAGCAGCAGCATGAGTAAAAAGGGATTAGGAACCGGCCTATCCTCTCTTCTTGGAGAAGTTAGCGAAGAGAATGGTGAAGGGCTTACCACTTTGCCGATAGAGCGCTTGCAGCCTGGTCGGTTTCAACCCCGCCAAGTTTTCGATGATACTGCTTTAGATGAACTAGCTGATTCGATTGCTAATTCAGGCCTGCTCCAGCCACTAGTAGTTAGGGAAATTGCAAAAGATAGGTATGAGATCATTGCCGGTGAGCGGCGATGGAGAGCTGCTCAGCGAGCCAGACTAGACCAGGTTTCAGCCATAATTCGAGAGTATGATGATGAGCGCGCTTTAGAGCTATCGATAGTAGAGAATGTTCAGAGAGAGGATTTGGGTCCAGTCGAGGAGGCCCGCGGCTATCAGCGGTTACTTGACCAATTTGGCCACACTCAAGCGACTGTAGCGGGGCTAGTAGGCAAGTCTCGACCTCATGTGGCGAATCTGCTGCGGCTCTTATCTTTGCCAACGGCTGTATTGGAAATGGTTCAGGCAGGTAGCTTATCAGCAGGACACGCCCGGGCTCTTATTGGCTATAAAGGAGCAGAGCCTTTAGCCCGAGAGATTATTTCCCGAGGCCTTAATGTTCGCCAGGTAGAGTCGATAGTAAAAGGTATATCTTCTCGTTCAATTCGAGGAGAAAAAAGTGCGGACATTCGCTTGCTGGAAGAAGATCTTACACAACAGCTAGGTTTATCGGTGCAGATTACATCGCGAGGCACGGGAGGAGAGTTGAAAATACGATTTGAGTCCAATCATCAACTCGATGCAGTAATCGAGAAGTTACGATAGACTCTTAGCAAATCACATCAGTTGCATGTTTTGCGTTTCTAACGCACCTAGTCAGCGCTGTTCTAGTTGCTTATCCCAGATTTATCCTAAAGCTTTTTGATTAAGCGTTTCTTTAAATTTATTTAGAGCTTTGCCGCTGCCCATGTCATGTTTTGCGAGCACGCGTTGGATCGCTACCATACACTCATCTCGTATAGCTTCTAACTCTCTCACAGTTTTGCCGTTTGCTTGAGCTTCTGTACCATCTGCAAATCGATCAATGATCGTATCTGTTAACTCCGGAGCCTTTAGGTGTGTCCATGGCAATTCAAGTGCTGGTCCAAACTGCTTAATAAAGTGCCTGGCGCCGCCTTCTCCACCTCCCAACATGTATATTTGGTTCATTCCCATTATAGCCCATCTCAAGCCTGGCCCATAGACAATTGACTCATCTAGCTCACCAGTTGTTGCAATATCATCGTTTAAGGCGTGTAGGATTTCACGCCACATTGCTTCTTGGAGACGATCTGAAATATGCCCTGGGACTTCTCGCTTTACCATCAAAGCGTGCATTCCAATCGACTCATAGAACTCTCTTGCCAGTAGTTTTGATTGTTCAGCGGTCTGAGCGCCCCCAACGATTTCAACTAACGGACAGAGATAGACTGGATTGAAAGGGTGTCCGACAAGGATGCGCTCCGGGTGCGTCATTCCTTTTTGCAACTCCGATGGCATAAAACCGGATGTAGAGGAGGAAATTATTACATTCGCGGGGCTGATGGTAGTGAGCTGATTAAGGGCTTTACGCTTGGTTTCTAAAACTTCTGGAACATTTTCCTGAATAAAGTCAGCGCACGCCGCAAGCTCACCCAGATCATCTGTGAACTTAAGCCTCCCTTTAGGCGGAAGCTTCATGCCTTCTGTCAATTTACTCAGCCCACGCGCAGCTACCTCAAGGCTCCTCATCAGGACATCTTCCATTTCTGGGTTAATGTCATAAGCTACGACATCATAACCCCCATGAAGTGCTCGGGCCGCCCAACCACCGCCGATGACACCAGTTCCAAGTAGGCCAAAGGATTTGATTTTAGACATAAATAAAGCTCTCTAATTTATGGGTTCAGTATTCGATCAGCTACATCGCCTAGCGTGATTGCGCAGCCTGGTAAGGCCTCCTGCCAATCTCTGCTAGCGGCTTCGTCCGCGCAATCTGTAACGTATTTAACAGCCCCAAATGGAACCGAGAAAGCGTTACATACCTTTGCTAAAGCAAAGGCTTCCATTTCTACCACCGATGGCCCTGTGGGAAGTAGGAGTGGGTCATCTAAAAACTGGTCATTTGTATAGCATGGCGCGTCAACTAGGCCATTAATTTGAATGTCATAGGTAGAATCTATTTGCGCTGGGACATTATCAAATGGCGTTTGACCTCTCCTAAAATCTAGACCCTCACATCGCATATCCCACTGGTTAAAATTAGTAGCACGAACCAAACTACCCTTTGGCAGACCGACACCACCGGCTGATCCAAGATTAATTACAGCAGGTGGGTTTGGATTTTCTGCAAGAAAACGCGTTAGTGTTAAGGCGGCGTTTATCTTGCCCACTCCGGTAACTAGGGTATCGTAGCCCTGCAATTCGCCGGCCAACGCACATACAATGAGGACCATTTCCCCCCCCTCATAAAAATTGCTTCAACCTTAGTCGGCTTTGATACCTACAGAATTTCTGGCTCTAGTTTTGTTGCTCATCCAGTACGTTTCTAGCATGGCGGAAGCATTCTAGTGCCTGTGGCACGCCACAGTATATCCCAATAACGTGTATTGAAGCCCGAATTTCATCTTTGGTAACCCCATTATTTATTGCTCCACGCAAATGAAGTTCAAACTCATGCATTTTTCCAAGTGCACCAAGCATTGAGAGGTTCATTAGGCTCCGAGTCTTCGGATTAAGAGCGTCGTCACCCCATCCAAAGCCCCAGCACCAAGCTGTCATCGCCTCTTGGAACGGTCGAGTAAAGTCATCAGCTGCTGCAAGGTTTTTATCTACATAGTCTTCGCCAAGGGTGGCTTTGCGTCGCTCTAGGCCAACGTCGAATTGTTTGTTCATGGCCGGTCTCCTTTTGGTTCTGTCTTACCTCAGCTTGAATTAAGCATCATTACAACTGGCTTATGGTCACTATAACCATTGAGGCCTAGTGGTCTAGTTGGCAGTAAAGACCAATCTTTAGGAGCCAGAATGTGATCAATCTCGCGCCTCATTACTGGTGCAATGTCAACATCCGCCGCTAGCTTTAACTTGGCTAGAACAGTGTCACGAGCCTGACTTAGCACACGGTTGAAGTCCCCCATTAAGATTATGGGCAGACTTTGTATCTGCATCCATTCACAAAGCAAAGTAACTTGCAAATCAAGAATTTTGCACGGTGCTCGCTTGTCTAGCCTCAGTTTGTCTCTGCAGCCAGATTTGAGGTGAAGACCTACCACAAGGAAACGGTCCTCCACACAAAGCACCACTGCGTCTCTTGCATAGTCATCGGCTCCGCTGACTTCAGAGAGCTTTAGATCAGGCAGCTGACGCACTAATAAGTTTGGTGCAATGGCGAAACCAACCCCGTGTTTTCTTTTATTGGCGGGCAATTCTGCATTTAGCCTGTATTCAGTGTAGTGTTGTCTGTTGGGACAAAGGTATTCTAAGCCCGATGTTCCCCCGATTTCTTGCAAGCACAATATATCTGCGTTCAATGACGTTACAGCATCCTTGGTTCTTTTAATCAGCCTCTCGTCACGGAGACGGCTTCTCTCCCCGTTCTTCCGGATAAGAAGTGGCTCATTTTGCTTGTGCCAAAAATGTTCAAGATTCCACGTTGCTAGTATCACTTAATGAACCTAATGCAATTTCCACGCACTTTAGCGGGCATTCACCCTATTCGATAGACATTAATTAGCAGTGCGAATCGGCTTTGAATAATCATATAAGTGCGAAAAGGGCGCTTAATAGCCAAGGTCCACTAAAGCGCCTCAAGCTCATCAATTAATCCACTAATAAAATCGAGCCCCTTAGACCAAAAGTCTGGATCAGTTGCGTCTAGATTGAAGGGTGCGAGCAACTCACTGTGACGCTGCGATCCTCCTGCAGAAAGGAGCTCGAGGTATTTGTCTTCAAAGCCGTCAGGATTTGTTTCGTATTCCTGATAAAGTGCGTTTACCAAACAGTCACCAAACGCATACGCGTAAACGTAAAAAGGCGAGTGGATAAAGTGGGGAATATAAGACCAAAAGGCTCCATAATCATCATCGAAATCAAAAACGGGTCCAAGCGAATTTTTAGCAATATCTAGCCAAATTTTATTTAGCTGGTCGGTGGAAAGCTCTCCTGTTTTCCGAGCCTGATGCACGGCCCATTCGAACTCATGAAAGCTGATTTGACGAACTACTGTGTTGAGCATGTCCTCTACTTTTCCAGCAATTAAACGCTTGCGTTGCTCATCTGGTTGATCACGATCTAAAAGCGCTCGAAAAGTTAGCATCTCCCCAAACACTGATGCAGTTTCGGCCAGAGTTAAGGGGGTAGAAGATTTGAAAAGACCTTGGTTTGATGCGAGCCTCTGATGGACCCCATGGCCGAGTTCGTGCGCTAACGTCATAACATCTCTTACCTTACCTTGATAATTTAACATCAGGTAAGGATGAGCTGATGGGACGGTTGGGTGCGCGAATGCTCCAGGGGCCTTTCCCGGACGCGCGGGAACATCAATCCAGGCATTTTCAAAAAATGGCGCAGCCACTTTTGCTAGCTTTGGCGAAAACTTTTCATAAGCTTTACGCACGGTGTCGACCGCCTCTGAATATGGAATTTCTCCGCTATCGGCCCCGGGAAGTGGAGCGTTACGGTCCCAATATCTTAGTGATTCTAACCCTAGCCAGCTTGCCTTCATTTTGTAATATCTGTGGGCAAGCCGTTGGTATGAAGAGCTAACAGCTGTCACAAGTGCATCCACTACTTCATCTTCTACTGCATTATGTAAGTTCATTGTTTCCATGGGACTTTTGTGTCCTCGTGTTCGATCCTCGATCTCTTTAGCTTTAGCGAGAGTGTTAGTAATTAATGTTAGGGTCGAGGATCGTTCAGCGAGTGCATTGGCTATAGTTTTGCCGGATTCCTCGCGAAGACTGCGATCGGAAGATTGCAAATTGTTAAGAGCCTGCTCAAGACTTAAACGCTCCCCTCGGACTTCAACTACCAGTGCAGCCATTGTTTCATCAAACAAGCGAACAAAGCCGGCCCTTGTCGTGCTGCTTTCTTGGGCAATGTAAGTTTCAAGATCTTTTGCTAGGCGATAAGCAGCAAAGGGACGAATATTTGTATCGATCCAAGAGGCGTATTTAGAGGCTTCAGGATCTTTTAGTTTTGCATCTAGGTCGTCAACTTCCATGGACTGAAGTTCTAAGGTAAAAAACAATGTAGGCTCTAGAGCTTCGGTCATCTGTTCGTTTAGAGACTGCCTAAACCTTCCTCGTTCAGGGTCGGTAACTTGCCCAGCGAAGTGCAAAAAGGCAAAACTACTAATTCGGCCAGCAAGTTCAGAGATTTCTTCTAACTCTGCAATAGCAAACCCAAGGTTGGTGCCATTCAGTTTGGCCACTTTATTTTCATAAGATTCTGCAAACGCACGGGCTTTGCTCGACAAGAGCGATATGTCCAATTTAATTTTTGGATCCTCGGCACTGTCATAAAGGTCTGTAAGGTCCCATGTCGGAAGGTTGTGATCTAACATTCTGTCTCTCTCAAGTTGCTATTAGCTAATGCACTTAAATCATTATGGATGCGAGGTAGTAAGCAGCTCGAAGCCCAAGGATTTAAATGGCTGAATGAATCTGATCTAGTATTGCCGATGCTGCGTCCAAGGGGTTGGGTGCGCCTAATATTGGTCGACCTATAACAAGTGCATCCGCGCCCGCTTTAATGGCTTCTTTTGGAGTAGTAATTCTCACCTGGTCATCAACTGCACTGCCAACAGGACGAATCCCAGGGGTAATTATAAGTGGGGTGTCACCGAACCTCTTTCTCAGTGCTGCGACTTCTAATGGACTTGCAATTAAGCCGTGAGCGCCTGCGTTCAATGCCTGAGTTGAGCGAACCAAAACCTGATCTGCTATATTACTTTTTATTCCATCTTTTTCGAGGTCGATTTTATCCATTGAGGTCAGCACTGTGACGCCTAAAATCTTAAGATCGGTTCCCTCTGCACCTGTTACCGCACCTTTAATATTTTGATAGTTTGCATGCGCGGTCATGCACCAAAAGCCATTGTGAGCAAGAGATCGCGTCCCGCCCTCCACAGTTTTTGGGATATCATGGAGTTTTGCATCTAGAAAAACCTTTACTCCTTGCCGTGCCAGGTTGCGAGCAAGGTCAAGACCACCGCTAAATATGTTATGGTATCCAAACTTAAAAACAGGAGAAAGATCAGTTAATTCGTCAACAAGACGTTTAGCTTTGTCTAAATCGCGGACATCCATCGCAACTATTAGACGGTCACTGAGAGAAAGGTTTACAGATTCTTGGCGTTGCATCGCTCTGTCCTAAATGGTTAAGGAAGGTGTCGTTGTAGGTAAGCTTACGACAAACCGGAGGGGAAAGTCATGTCTGATCATTTCGAAATTTATCGTAAAGCGCAATCATTGCCTGCTTTGTTTTTTAATTCATCAAAGAATCGACAGGAAAAGCCATTTCTTTGGACCAAAAAAAACGGTGTTTATGAGTCCGAAACCTGGGGCTCTGTAGAGGCTGATATTCTTGCATTAGCTAAAGCTTTAAAAGGAATGGGTGTTTCGCCTGGGGACCGCGTGGCCTTAGTTTCGGAAAACCGAAGTGAATGGCCTATCTCTGATCTCGCCATCATGACCTCAGGTGCTGTAACAGTTCCTTCCTATACCACTAATACGACGTCGGAACACTTGCATGTTCTCACTAACTCAGGGTCTGTAGGGGTAATTGTTTCCACGAAGGAGATGGCTGAGCGGGTCATGCCTGCAGCTATCGAAGCGCCAGCTGTAAAGTTTGTTGTATGCATGGAAATGATTACCGTCCGTCAAAAGCATTCTTTGGATATTCAATCGTACAAAGACGTGCTTGAAAGAGGCGCTGCGATGTCAGAGACCGCAGAGGAGTTACTTGGTTCTCTTAAACGTGGCGAGTTGGCGACCATTATTTACACTTCAGGTACAGGTGGCACCCCTAAGGGGGTAATGCTAAGCCACGGGGCAATTATTTCAAATTGCATGGGCGCACACGATGTACTGGCAAGTGGTTGGAGTCTAGGCGATGAGTCATTTTTATCTTTTTTGCCGTTATCGCATGCATATGAGAGAATGGCAGGCCAGTTCTTTCCAATCGCAATTGGGGCTGAAATCTATTATGCGGAGAGCATCGATAAGCTTGTCGATAACTTAGGAGAAGCTAAGCCTACAATAATGACGGCTGTTCCAAGGCTGTTTGAAGCGATGCGGATGCGCTTAATACGGGCGCTGAAAGACATGTCCCCCTTTCGACAACGTTTATTTAATGCGGCGGTAGAGCTGGGCACCAAAAGGGCAAAGGGCGAGACGTTAACTTTTAAAGAAAGGCTCCTAGATTTATTTGTTGAGAAAGCAGTTCGCCAAGGACGGGTTAAATCTCGGTTTGGAGGTCGGCTCAAGGCATTGGTTTCGGGTGGGGCTGCTCTTAACGAGCAAGTTGGATTATATTTTAAGGCTATAGGGGTCGAGATACTGCAAGGTTACGGCCAGACTGAGGCCGCGCCATTAATTTCTGTAAACCGACGACACAACTCTACTCTTGAGTCGGTGGGCCCCGCTGTCAAGGGCGTTGAGGTAAAAATCGCAGAAGATGGCGAAATTCTTGCTCGTGGTGAACTTGTGATGATGGGGTACTGGCAGAATGAGGAAGCAACGAAATCAACAGTATCGGAAGATGGCTGGCTTCATACTGGAGACATTGGCATTATCGATGATCAAAATCGAATAGTTATTACGGATCGTAAGAAGGACATTATTGTTCTCTCCGGAGGCGACAATATCAGCCCAATGAGAGTCGAGGGATTCTTGACCTTGGAGGCAGAGATTGGTCAAGCCATGGTAATTGGAGATAAGCAGCCGCATGCAGTGGCCTTGTTGGCTCCCGATCCTGACTTCTTGCGTGATTGGAAACGGGCAACTGGGAAATCTGGCACCTTAGAGGAGTTATCTACTGATCCCGATCTGCTAAAAGTCATGGGCGAGGCAGTTAATCGAGTTAATAACAACCTCTCCAATATTGAGCGCATTAGAAAATTCATGCTCGCTGATCAGGAATTTACTACAGAAAATGAACTAATGACGCCCAGTATGAAGATAAGGCGCCATAAAATTCTAGATATATATCGAGATCAGCTTAGTCAGCTTTTTCCCGCCAAGAAAAAATAAATCGATGGAGCCTTCTTCCGATTAGGTAGAGTTTAGGCTTTATGGTTTATACTCGCATTGGCATGAGCACATAAAGCGCGCTGGTGTCGGTGGGGTCGCTTACGAGAGTAGGCTTGCTAGCTTCCGCTAACTGGAAGCGCGCTGTGTCACCTTTTAGTTCGCGCAATATATCCAGTAAATAACGGGCATTAAAGCCAATTTCCATTGGAGCACCATCGTAGTCACCTTCAACGTGCTCGGTTGCCGTCCCAGACTCCGCGCTATTAGCTTGAATTGTAACGGATCCAGCCTGGACAATAATTTTTACAGCGCGTGTTCGGTCTGCCGCAACAATTGATACGCGATCCACAGCAGCCATGAAGGCATCTGTGTCGACAATTAATGTAGTGTCATTTCCAGTTGGTATAACTTGTTGGTAGTCCGGATAAGTTCCATCAATTAATTTAGAAATTAACTGCACATTGCCTTTTGAAACTTGGATTTTCGTGGGGGAAATACCGATATCGAGCTGACCGTCGCCATCAGCTAATTTCCGGATTTCCGATATCGTCTTCGCTGGGATGATAATCCCATCTAGCCCCTCCGACCCACGCGGCGCTGTTAAGGCAACCTTCGCGAGCCGGTGTCCATCTGTTGCTACTCCAGTAAGGGTCGAATCAGCAGCGTGTAAATAGATGCCCGTCAAATAGTAACGTGTGCCTTCACGTGAAATAGCAAAACGTGTCTTGTCTATTAATGCCCCGAAGTCAGCGCCTTTCATCTGGAACTGAATTGGCATAGCCTCTGTTGCAACTACTGGAAAATCTTCTCTCGGCAGGGTGGATAAAGAGAAATCAGACCTGCCAGCTTGCAATCTTAAGCGGCCTGTCTCGCCATCTAATTGCAAGGCGATTTCGAGGCCTTCTGGTAATTTACCCAAAATTTCATGGAAAAGAGCAGCAGGTACGGTGGTGGCGCCAGGCACATTTACCGTGCACGGAACTATTTCAACCATCGAAACGTCCATATCCGTTGCAGTAAGTCGCAGCTGACCTTGGTCAGCCTCCAAGAGCACATTACCCAAAATTGGGATTGTGTTTCGCTTCTCTGTAACGGACTGAACGTGAGCTATAGCTTTGGCGAGGTGAGTGCGTTCAATAGTGATTTGCATGAAAGTTCTTTCGGGGGATTTTCTTCGAAAGGCAAGCCCGGGTTTATATTTTATGGTAACTGGTCTGCTTTCTTCATTGAATTTTGCTTAATGTATTCGGAGAAAACCCGTGTGGCCGAGATGGGGAAATATTGACGTGCTTTACGTGCCAGGTTTCACTGCTATCTGGCAGACGCAGGTGAGTAATCTGAGTAATGCCGCAGTTATCAATTGAAAATCGCAGAGCAGCTTCGCCATCTAGACCCAAAGCACATGCTAAGGCGGCCCGTATTGTGCCACCATGTGCGAAGAGAACAATTTTTTTCCCAGAATATTTTCTCGATAATTCTGTTAGGCTTTCCGATACACGTTGTGTCAAGTCTTCAAATGACTCACCACCAGGGACACGCTCCTTAGCAGGTGCCAACCAAAATGTGTGCGATCGACCATCTCTAAATAAATGATCCCAGGTTAAGCCTTCCCAGTCTCCAAACGACTGCTCGTCAAAGCCAGAAATTTGTTCGCTTGGTGGGGCTTCAAATCCTCCAACCCTTGCGACGTGCTTTAAAGTTTTCTGGGTTCGCTCACGAGTAGAGGTGAAGTATATAGCATCCTTTGGAAGTGCTATCGCCAGGGGAAGATAAAGGCCTTCGTCACTCGTGTCTATATCAGGATCTGCGACCCCATAAATCAAGTTTTTAGGGTTAATGACGGGTCCATGTCGCACAAGCCACCAACTGGTTTTTACTAGGTTCTCTTGTGCCTCTTCTGCAAGGTTATCAGACATAAATAATCGCAATCATGATGAATAAAAATGTTTCAGTAAATATTTGAGTGGCGCCAATGGCATCTCCGGACATTTCTGGCAAAAACATCTGATTAAATGCCAATACTCCAACTAGAAAACCAACTAAAGCCAGTAAAGCCAGCCCAGATACGAAACCACTCACGGCCACTGTAAAAAAGATTAGTAACCAAACGATCAAAGCGCTTCTGCGCGAGGGACGACCTTTGGCGGTCTTAGCATTCGCACCTTCTTCGTTTGCATTGGACCACGCAACTATCATTGTCTGTCGAGATAAGAGAGAAACAGCAATGAAGCATATTACTATTTCAGAACTATCAAGAACATTTATAAGGTGGCTTAGAGCAGCCAGCTGGACACTAAATGCTATAACTAGACTTAGTACGCCAAATGTACCAATTTTTGGGTCTCTCATCACTTCCATTCGTCGATTCTTTGGAACACCCATTCCATCAGCAAGATCAGCCAAACCATCCCAATGTAAAGCTCCGGTCAATTTAATTGGCGTGACCACTAAAAAGATAGCTAAGATGACCGTAAGGAAGCTTGAATCTTGATTGCTAAGCAAGGGCCGAAAGATAAAATATACACTTGCCTGAGCGCTTCCTAACAAAACTGCTAGAACAGGAAGGGTCCACAGCGCTTGCACTAATGACCTTTGGGTTGAAAAGTTTGGCGCTGGGATTCTAGTGAAGAAGGTCCAAACTAAAAAAAAGTCGTGGTAAATGTTTCTTAAGGCGCTCATGCTCTTGTCTTTAGTAGATCAAAGGGTGAAAGGCCATTAAATGACTGAGATAAAAGTGCCTGCGTCCCTCGACGAAATCCGGGATTTGTTACGAAACCTTCCCGGTCCCGATTTAAACTCCGCGCATGAGGTCGCTGGGCGGGAAAACCAACTAACCAAACCTATGGGCTCTCTTGGCCGTCTAGAAGAAATGACACAATGGTTGGCCCGTTGGCAGGGAGTTAGCAAGCCTACCTTGAACCATCCTCGAACGGCTGTTTTTGCAGGGAACCACGGTGTTTGTGCACAGGGGGTGTCTGCGTTTCCTTCAGAGGTGACAGCACAAATGGTTGCTAATTTTAGAAATGGGGGAGCTTGTGTAAACCAGTTAGTAGGCCAAATCGATGGCGATTTGAACGTATACGAATTAGATCTCGACAACCCCACAAACGACATGAGCCAGGGTCCGGCAATGGACGATCAAAGGGTATCTGAGGCAATATCATTTGGCATGATGGCTGTTGAGCCTGGCATAGATATCATTGCATTGGGTGAGATGGGTATTGGCAATACAACAGCAGCAGCAGCAGTTTGCCTCTCACTATTTGGTGGAGATGCGGCAGATTGGACTGGCCCTGGGACAGGAGTCGAAGGCGATTCCTTGGGCAATAAGGTCCGCATAGTGGCTGAATCAGTAAGAATAAACCAAGATTCCATGACGGATGGGCTCGAGACCTTAAGGTGTGTTGGTGGGTTAGAACTCGCTGCAATTTGTGGTGCAATTTTAGCCGCCCGTCTAGCAAAAGTTCCAGTAGTTTTAGATGGCTTTATTTGTACGGCCGCCGCTGCTTGCCTCTACAGTATGGATAAATCATTGCTTGATCACTGCATCGTGGCGCACAAATCTGCTGAACCAGGCCATGCCAAACTTTGTGCAGCAATAAATCAAAAGCCGCTTCTGGACCTCGGTATGCGTTTGGGAGAAGGTTCGGCTGCGACTTTATCAATTAATATACTTCGTTCTGCTCTTGCATGCCACACAGGCATGGCAACTTTTGAAGAGGCAATGGTTGCAGGAAAGTCGTTTGAGTAGATTTGATCTTGGACTGCAACGAGATATCAAACGGGAAGGGCCATTAGTTTTGGTCCGATGGCTTTAAGTTTATCTCTAGCTTGGTCCATTAGGCTGGGCTGCATCATTAAACTGGCACACGCAGACCAAAAGCTTGGTTGGTGGTGTGGCTCTTTTAAATGCGCCACTTCATGCGCAATCAAATAATCCTGAACAAGAAGATCAGCGCAGATGATTCTCCAGTTGATTGAAATTACGCCTTCTGATGAACACGAGCCCCAGCGTGATTTTGTGTCTCGAAAAGTCAGACGCTCGATAGCGAATCCAAGTACATTCGCTTTCTCATGAGCTAATGGGGTAAGTCTCGCTTTTGCTCTTGTTTTTAAGAGCCGAGACAAGTCCTGATTCGTGCAGATTTCGCGAACCGTAATGGCTTTGTTATCTATGCTTGGGCGCGCTCCGAAGGTGAGTGGGAGCAAACACCCATCTATTGGTATTTTCGCACCCTCACTGAGGACAATCTTGTTCCTGCTAATTTCATTTAATCGAGGAAGGATCCAGTCGGCTTTGGTTTTGACAAAATTTAGGCCGCGATGCGAGCTTGTGTTTGGCGGCAAAGTTAACCTGACGTGTCCATTTTGAGGGTCTAGCCGAAACTGTAAACGCTTAGCTCGGGTGTTTAATGTAATATCTACACAAACTTCCTGCCCTTTTAAGTTAATCTGAACACTCTGCTTCACACGCAAGCCTTGGCACAAGACGCAGACACACGTAAGGTAAAAATTCAAATCACTAAGGAAATCCATATGGACTTACGCCAACTAGAATACATAATTGAGCACGCTTTTGATACGCGCGACAGTGTGAATGTTGAAACTAAGGGGGAAATTCGTGAAGCCGTTGAGGAGACCCTGCAGGCCCTAGACAGCGGTGTTTTAAGAGTTGCAGAGAAAATTGAGGGTAGTTGGCAAGTAAATCAGTGGGCCAAGAAGGCGGTCTTATTAGGTTTCCGTTTGAATCCTATGGTCCAAATGGGGGCGGCGCCTGGAGGTGGAACCTATTGGGATAAAGTCGCGGCTAAATGGGCTGACTGGGGCGAGAGCCAATGGGAGACAGCAGCATTTCGAGCCGTTCCAGGCTGCTTTGTTCGCCACTCAGCCTATATTGCACCAAACGTCGTTTTGATGCCGTCATTTGTGAATTTGGGCGCTTATGTTGATGAAGGCACAATGGTGGATACATGGGCAACCGTTGGATCTTGTGCTCAGATAGGTAAAAACGTGCACTTATCTGGAGGTGTTGGAATTGGAGGCGTGCTTGAGCCTCTGCAGGCTGGTCCCGTTATAATTGAAGACAATTGTTTTATCGGGGCTCGGTCTGAAGTTGTTGAGGGTGTTGTAGTTGAAGAGGGCGCAGTTTTAGCGATGGGCGTTTTTTTGTCCTCTACAACTAAAATTGTTAATAGAGATACCGGCGAAGTAATAACAGGACGGGTCCCGGCGTATTCTGTTGTTGTACCTGGCACTATGCCTAATAGTGATCCTACCAAACCATCCTTGGCTTGCGCGGTGATTGTTAAAACCGTCGACGCACAAACACGTTCTAAGACTGCAATTAACGACTTGCTTCGTGATTAATTCGGTTAAGTTAACACAGGAATTAGTGCGGTGTCCCTCGGTTACGCCAGTTGAGGGCGGAGCCTTGGATGTTTGCGAAAGCTTTTTGAAAGTAGGAGGTTTCCAAACCTGGCGCTTACCATTTGCAGAGGTTGACAATCTGTTTGCTCGATTTGGCAAGGGCGGCCCCCATCTCTGTTTTGCAGGGCATGTTGACGTAGTCCCTGTCGGTGACGAAACACATTGGAAACATCCTCCTTTTGAGGGTGTAATAGAGGGTGGTTGTCTTTATGGTCGCGGAGCGGAGGATATGAAAGCAAACATCGCGGCAGCGATGTCAGCTGCGGTCGATTTTCTGTCAAAAACGCCAGATTATAAAGGTTCAATTTCTTTTTTGCTTACAGGTGATGAAGAAGGTCCGGCTGTTAATGGCACAGCAAAGGTGTTGGACTGGATGTCCAAGAACGAGCAGCTCCCTGATAAGTGCGTGGTAATTGAGCCAACTGCAAAAAGTATTCCCGGGGATACGCTTAAAGTTGGGCGCCGCGGCTCAATTAATGGACAGTTAATTGTCAAGGGAGTTCAGGGCCATGCGGCTTATCCGTCAAAGGCCCAAAACCCATTGCCTGGTTTGGTACAATTATTAGGCGCACTTGTAGAGAATCCTCTTGATACGGGCACTGAGCATTTTGAGCCTAGTAGCCTTCAAATTACGACGATAGATGTTGGTAACGAAGCTCAAAATGTAATCCCCAGTCAAGGGCAGGCTAACTTCAATTCACGGTTCAATGATCTTTGGACCCCGGAGTCGGTTGAAGCCGAAATTCGTTCTCGGCTAGATAAAGTAGGTGTGGGATACGAACTGCGAACCAGCTGTAATGCCGTTGCCTTTATGACTCCTCTCGAAAAATTAGCTGCGCCATTAGCGGATGCTTTAGAAGCCGCAACCGGGAAACGCCCGCAGTTCTCCACTGAAGGCGGCACCTCAGATGCTCGTTTTGTGCAGGCGTTTTGCCCCGTAGTTGAAATGGGTTTAGTGTGTAAGACCCTGCACCAGGTTGACGAGCATGTACCCACAAAGGACATAACTGAACTTGAGAGGCTCTATAGGGCGGTTATCCAGGCGCTCGCAGCATAATGCTAATCCTTGCTGCCATTTTACTGGTCGGCAGCTGGATAACGACCTGCCTGTATTTTTTTCTAATTCAAACTCGGCTGGTATACAGAACCAACCCTGACCGCCCTGTTATGAGACGATCGGCGGTGTATTCAGGTTCAGAGGTCACGCTTAACCCGGATCCTGGAATCGAGAATGTTTGTTGGCACTGGCCTTCAGCTAACGGCTATCCTACAATTTTATTTTGTCATGGAAACAACCTTAACATCGAGGTTCGTGCTTCCTGGATGCAGTTTGCAATTGGGCGTGGGTTTGGTCTGTTTATGGCGGGATATCGGGGGTTTGGCGGAAATCCAGGCACGCCCACGCAAGCAGGATTAATAACCGATGCTTTAGCTTCCTATGATCATTTAAGCAGTCTTGGTGTTAAAGATATTCACGTTTTGGGTCACTCTTTAGGTTCTAGTGTAGCGGTACATTTAGCTTCTGAGAGGCGATGTAAATCAGTTGGGCTTTTGTCCCCTTTCACCAGTATGGTTGATGCGGCTTGGGACCTTTATCCTTTTCTTCCAATTCGAATAATTCTTCGCGATCAATGGAAGTCTATAGATATCATTAATAAGATTGATTGCCCAATAATGATCGTAGCTTGTGATGGGGATACAACGGTCCGTTATTCGAGGTCAAAGAAACTTTTTGCTCATGCTAGCAGCCCAAAAGAATTTCTAAATATTCCCGGTGTTGATCATGGTGACATCTCTTTACAAGGCGGGCCAAAGGCCTTGGTAGATTTCTTTGAGCGGCATCGCTAAAGGCCTCTCAAACGCAAAGGAATAGCCCTTATGAAAATCAATGGTAATCAGATACGACCCGGTAATATTATCGAACACAAAAACCGTCTCATGCGGGCTGTGAAAACTCAACATGTGAAGCCCGGAAAAGGAGGCGCTTTTGCACAAGTTGAGCTCAAAGATATCCGAGATGGGACTAAAATGAACGATCGGTTTCGCGCCGATGATACTGTTGAGAGAGTGACTCTTGAGCAGCGCGCGTTTAGCTACTTATTTGCCGAGGGTGATATGCTTACGTTCATGGATATGGAATCTTTTGAGCAGATTTCTCTACCTGAGGACTTTGTTGGCGAGCCCTTGAGGTTCCTGCAGGAAAACATGGAAGTTGAAATTGAGCAGTATGAGGGCGAGCCAATTGGCGTCAGCTTGCCAGAGACAGTTGTGCTAGAGATCGCGGAAGCAGATGCGGTGGTAAAGGGTCAGACAGCTTCTTCATCATACAAACCAGCAGTGTTAGAAAATGGAGTTAGAGTAATGGTCCCTCCTCATATTGAAGCTGGAACGAAGATTGTTGTCGATACGGCAAACGCCGAATATAAAGAACGCTTTAAAGGCTAACAATGTCACGTCTCTCTCCACTAACTAATATGATGGTTAGAGCTGCTGAAGAAGCTGCTAAATCTTTGCGCCGCGACTTTGGCGATATTGCGCATCTTCAAGTGTCTAAAAAAGGCCCAGCTGATTTTGTTACCAAAGCTGACATGGCAGCTGAGTCCATTCTTCAAAGAGTGCTTGAGCAGGCAAAGCCTGAAGCAGGGTTTTGGGGTGAAGAGACAGGAGCAATTGGCGATCAAGTGGCTAGCCGTTGGATTGTAGATCCGTTAGATGGCACAACCAACTTTCTTCACGGTCAACCGAATTGGGCAATATCGATTGCTCTCGAGGAGAACGGAAAGCTAACGCACGGGTTAATTTACGATGTCCTTAGGGACGAAATGTTTTGGGCTGAGCGTGGAGTTGGTGCTTATTTGGGAGGCAAACGGCTTAAGGTCACCGGTAGAGAAAAGCTTTCTGATGCTCTTATGGTTACCGGCGTGCCTCACCTTGGTCGAGAAATTCACGCTCGTGCCTGGAGCCAGTTCAAAACTTTATCGGAAAAGTCATCGGGCGTCCGTCGTTCTGGCTCAGCTGCCCTGGACTTAGCTTACGTAGCTGCGGGACGTTACGATGCGTATTGGGAAGCAGATCTGAGACCATGGGATGTGGCGGCAGGATTGCTCATATGTGAAGAAGCTGGCGCTGCTATTTCTGATTATAGCGGCAAACCGATACGCCACTCAGGAAGAGAAATATTGGTCGCTGCACCTTTGCTAGCCGATCAGATTATTTCCAATCTCTAGACCTCTTCATAATCAACGGTTTTTTTAATCTGGGTTTGTAGGGATAAGAGATGGTGCTTATGCGAGCCAAAAAGACGACGCATAGCCCATAACGGCAAAAGCAATTGCGATGGCGATCCAGCTTTTCCACGGATTCAGTGGCGGCGGTTGAGTTTGACCTTGTCGAGTGTCTCGCTCTTCAACTTCCATAAGATCAATCTGGTTTCTAATGTATTTAAAGACCCGTGGCATGTCATCAATAAGCTTAATACCTTCCGTCCGAAGCTCTCTTAGACGCCGAGCTGGTCCCAAATTTTGCGCTGCCCAGTTTGATACTAGAGGTTCTGCTAAAGTCCATATATTTAGCTCTGGCGCAAGCTGGCGGCTGATCCCCTCAGCCATGAGCATGTTTTTCTGCAGTAAGAACAGCTCTGGCTGCATTTCTAGTCGATATTGCTGTGACATTGCCAATAGTTGTCCAAGCAGCTTTGCGAAGCTTATCTGTTCAAGGGGTTTGCCCATTATTGGCTCTGCAACAGATCTAATTGAGAGGGCAAAAGCCTCCACATCTTGATCCCGTCCGAGATAACCAGCTGCTTGGTATCGCTTTGCAAGATTTTCGTAGTCCTGAGCGAGCATTGTTGTCATGAGATCCGCCAAGAAATAGCGAACGCGCCAAGGCAATGTTCCCATAATGCCGAAGTCAACAAATACTATTCTACCGTCATCTGCAATCATCATGTTGCCGCCATGTTGGTCTCCATGAAAATATCCATGAGTAAGAACAGAAGTAAAGAATACTTCTGCAGCACGGGTTAGAACTGCTTCTAGGTCATGGCCTTTCTCTAACAGTGCTTCTCTGTGGTCGATAGGCGTGCCGGACACTTGGGTCATAACCATTACCCGCTCACCACATAGGTCCCACACTGGGGCAGGAAGTATGACAGGATCTTCCGATGAAAATTGGCTGCGAAACCTTGAAAGCGCCGCAGCTTCTACGCGCAGGTCCAGCTCAGCAGACGCATTACGTGCGAATTCTTCGATAATTGCTTTTGGTTTTAGATACTGGAGATCTGGTCGAGCTCTCTCAAAACTTGATGCCAACCAGGTAAGGAAACTAACGTCTCTTTGGAAAGCAGTTGTAATGCCTGGACGAATTATTTTCACAGCAACGTTGGACCCGTCCTTGAGGCGTCCAAAGTGCACCTGTGCCACTGATGCAGCAGATACAGCTTTCTCATCAAAGAACTCAAATATGTCCGCAACCTGTGCCTCTAAAGCCTCTTCGAGGCTAGGTCGAATGGTTTCAAAGCTGGCTGGCATTAGGTTGTCTTGAAGTTTAGTTAAGTCTTCTGCGGCCTCCGTGCCGACAAGATCAGGACGCGTAGACAGGGCTTGTCCTGCCTTAACAAAGGCTGGTCCTTGAGAAAGTAGAGCCCCCGCAAGCCGTTCACCCGGTCGCCCCTGTAGTTTGCGACGCTTTAATCTGACTGCAAGATTGTAGGCAAAACGCGCGGGCCCCTTGGTTGGTACAAGCGCTTCAAACGGGCTTAGCGCACCCGCTCTAGCAAACTGCCACATCAGGCCTACTAGGCGTAGAAAATGTCGCAAGCTTCGCATAGCTAAATCTTAATTCCCTGATGAATGGCTGCGATTCCACCGCTCAAGTTCTGATAGGAACTGCGGTCAAATCCTTGGCTAAGGAACATTTTTGATAGGGTCTCTTGATCTGGGAACTGGCGAATAGACTCGACTAAGTATTGATAAGAAGTCCTATCGTTCGCAATCATCTGGCCCATGAGGGGGATTACTCGAAAGGAGAATGCATCGTAAGCTTTATCCAGCACAGGTAAAACAACTTTAGAAAACTCGAGGCAGAAGAAACGGCCCCCTGGCCGTAGTACGCGATAAATTTCTTCAATGGCCTTATCTTGCACCGCAACGTTGCGCAGCCCAAAAGCCATCGTAACAACATCGAAGCTATTGGTTGCAAAAGGAAGGTCCATTGCGTCACCAGCTACCCAGCTTATCTGGCCTAGATCTATCGTCTTCTCAGCGCGTTTTTTACCCTCTAAAAGCATAGCAGGTGTGAGGTCGCAAACTGTGATGTCTTTTTGTTTTCCTGAAGTAGCTTTCGAAATTCTAAAGGCTATATCGCCTGTCCCGCCGGCGAGATCTAAGAAAGCTTGCCCCTTTTGAGGTTTGACCCAATTAATGAGTGCGTCTTTCCAGATTCGGTGCACGCCGAAAGACATCACATCATTCATAAGATCATAAGATACAGCTACATCTGAAAACAACGACTGGACCAACCCGGCTTTTTCTTCCAAGTTGACGGTGCTGTAGCCAAAGTGAGTGGTCTGTTCCATGCTCATTCTCATCACTTAGGCCTCTGTGGGCCCGTTGCCCACTCACCATTTTCAAAAAAGTCAGTTTTGCGGTCGCACCTGTAGTTAATATGTCTGTCGAGCGCTAAAGGCGCGGTTATGGTCGAATTTCGTTTACCCGCTAATTCTCGCATTAAAAAGGGCTTGCATTGGAAGGCGCCAGAGGGTGCGTCCGATAACATTAAGACATTTGCCGTATACCGGTGGAATCCGGATAATGGTGAGAACCCTCGTTTAGACACATATGAAGTAGACCAAGACGATTGTGGACCAATGGTTCTGGATGCGCTGCTCTGGATCAAAAATAAAGTCGATTCAACGTTGACGCTTCGACGTTCTTGCCGAGAGGGAGTATGTGGATCATGCGCAATGAATATTGATGGCACAAATACGCTCGCCTGCACAAAGTTTTTGAGTGACATTAAGGGCGAGGCAAGGGTGTACCCTCTTCCACATATGCCAGTTGTTAAAGATCTGGTGCCAGACCTTAACCAGCCCTATGCGCAATATGCCAGCATAGAGCCTTGGCTAAAATCTGACAGCGCTGCTCCCACTCGAGAGCGCCTTCAGAGCCCAGAAGAACGCGAGAAGTTAGATGGCATGTGGGAGTGCATTCTATGTTTCTCATGCTCTACCTCTTGTCCTTCCTATTGGTGGAACGGGGACCGGTACTTAGGCCCTGCGATTCTTCTACAGGCCTATCGCTGGATCGCAGATAGCCGTGATGAGGCAACAGGCGAGCGGTTAGATGCTTTGGAAGATCCGTTTCGCCTTTATCGATGTCATACTATTATGAACTGCACCAAAACCTGCCCAAAAGGCCTAAACCCAGCAAAAGCGATCGCAGAAATAAAAAAATTAATGGTTGAGCGGCGCATATAGCCTGAGATGTCGGTCTAATCGCGTGCATATTTAATTTAGCTTTTTCAGACAGGTAAAAATTGCTCGGGTAGCCACGCCTTTTACGGTAGAGGCCAAATCATGTTTTCCTTCAACCTTAAAAAAACAGATGGGCGGGCAAGGCTCGGTCAGATAACAACTGCCCACGGTATCATCGATACTCCAGTTTTCATGCCTGTTGGGACAGCGGGTACGATTAAGGCCATGACAGCTGACTCGGTGCGTACAACGGGCGCTCAAATAATACTGGGGAACACCTATCACCTCATGCTGCGGCCAGGCGCTGACCGGGTTCACCATTTAGGCGGTTTGCATGAGATGGTCGATTGGCCAGGTCCTATATTAACTGACTCTGGTGGCTTCCAAGTCATGTCGCTTAAGGGGCTTCGGTCAATGACCGAGCACGGCGTAACCTTTAAAAGTCACATTGACGGGTCACTGCATGAACTTACGCCCGAAAGTTCTATGGAGATCCAAAAAAAATTAGATGCAACCATCACAATGGCATTTGATGAGTGTACGCCATATCCCGCTAAAAAAGAACAGGCTGCAATCTCGATGGCGCTGTCTATGCGATGGGCGACTCGTTCAAAAGATGCCTTTATTGAGCGACCCGGTTATGGGTTATTTGGAATAGTGCAAGGATCCATCTATGAGGATTTGAGGCAGGAGTCTGTGGAGTCTCTTTTACCCCTCGATACAGAGGGGCTTGCGATTGGTGGATTGGCTGTGGGCGAGGGTCAGGAGCTTATGTTTTCTACCTTAGATTTCACGACGCCTATGCTTCCAATTCAAAAACCACGTTATCTTATGGGAGTTGGAAAGCCTGATGACTTAGTCGGCGCTGTGGCCCGTGGGGTCGATATGTTTGATTGTGTGTTGCCAACAAGATCAGGGCGGACAGGGCAGGCATGGACTTGGCGAGGACAAGTAAACTTAAGAAATGCACGCCATAAGGACGATACTCGACCATTGGATGAGAGCTGTAGTTGTCCTGCATGTCGAAATCACTCCAGAGCATACATTCACCACTTGGTGAGATCTGATGAGATGCTGGGAGCCATGCTTTTGACATGGCATAATATTCAATTTTTCCAGGACTTAATGAAAGGTATGCGAGATGCCATCTCAACCGAGAGTTTTAATAAGTTCCAGGCGGGCTTTGAGGCAACATATCGTGGCGGAGATATCCAAGCTCTCTAGACATACATAGAAACTGACGCCAAGCGGTTAAGTATGGTTGATTTAGATACGAACCAAGCGCGCATGATTGCAGCTTTGAGCGCATTGGAGAACAAAATTCAGGTATTGACTGCGAAGGTTAGTGATTTGGAAGGTGAGCTGACGCGGGTCCGTGAGGCTGGAGAAGGTGCGCTTAAGGATCTTGACCAGGCATTGGCTCAAATTGATGAATTAGGGAGCAACTCGCATGGCTAGAGTTAGGCTAGAAGTAAACGGTCGTGGATACGACATGGTCGCTGAGGACGGGCAAGAAGCTCATGTTGCACAACTTGGAGATATGATCGCTAAGCGCGTTAAAACCATTGTTCATCAGGTGGGCCAGGCTGGAGAGGGGCGTGTGATTTTAATGGCAGCACTGCAACTTGCTGATGAAGTTAGGGTGGTTAAAGAACGTGTTGCAGAGCTGGAGGATCTCACAAAAAAAACAGGCGCTAGCCAAGGTGCTATTGATGAGGCACGGGAATACGTAGCGGGAGTATATGGCGAGTTAGCTGATAAACTAGAGAGGCTCGCCGGGTCGTTAGACTAAAATTCTGTTTTTTTCGGCATCTGCTTAGGCAAGAGCCACGAGGTGTAGAGAGAATTAGTAAGCTTTTTGAAGATAAAAACAGAAAAGGCCCGATTCAACGAGCCTTTTATAAGTAGTTTGATCTTCTAGGTCGTTCAGAGCAACGTTCGCTTAATTCAGAGCTGCTTGAGCCTTTGTTACGAAAGATTTAAAACCAGCATCATCGTGAACAGCGAGGTCTGCCAATACTTTACGATCTACATCTATGTTGGCTTTCGCTAAGCCGCCAATAAACGTTGAGTATGTAAGCCCGTGCAGACGGGCCGCTGCATTAATCCTCTGGATCCAAAGAGCTCGCATATCGCGTTTGCGGTTGCGACGGTCGCGATACGCGTACTGCAGATTTTTATCTACACGCTGGGTCGCAGCGCGCCACACATTTGAACTGCGGCCACGAGCACCTCGAGCGCGTTTAATGATTTTTTTGTGCCGAGCGTGTTGAGTTACGCCGCGTTTTACACGTGCCATATTACAGTTCCTCTCAGCCTAGCGGTGGTAAGGCATGTAAACACGAACCAATTTAGCATCCTGATCAGCCATGATCGTGGTGCCTTTAGATTGGCGTTTCATCTTACGAGATTTGTTACTCATCATGTGACGACGGAAAGCCGCATTCATGCGAATTTTACCAGAACCAGTAACGCGGAAACGCTTTTTAGCTCCAGACTTAGTCTTCATCTTCGGCATTTTCATTTCCTTGGTTATCGGGTTTCCCCGGTTAATTTAGACGGCCAGGCAATGCCTACTCCAGGCCTGGGCGCGTCAGTGAAGCGCGAGCCTTAGGGCTGGATCATCGATTCTGCAAGTCATACTTTGCTTAAAGCAAGCTTTAAATTTTTCAATAAGGCGGCGCGACCATTCCCCGTTTGGAAGATACGATCAGCCTGCCTCAAACGGAATTCTTGGGGGACCTGCCTTTCCAGGATTGCTTCCAATTTATCAGAATCTATTCCTGGTCGTCCGAGGGCTCTCTGCCTTTGCAAAAATGGGGGGCAATTCACCACCCAAACTTCGTCGCATTCTTGATCACGACCAGTTTCAAATAATAGCGGTATGTCCAAAACAGCAAGGCTTGCATTGCGCAGCTTTTGCTTGTGAAGCCAGTTCTTCGAATGCTGGTGGACAAGGGGATGGACTATACTCTCTAGTGTTTTCAGCGCCTCTGTTTTACCAATAACGAGTTCTCGCAGTTTGGTTCTATTAACAGCATCATTCGCAACAGCTTCTGGAAAGATTGCTGATAGCGCGCGAGCTCCTCCGCCTCCCTGTTTATAAAGCTCATGAACTGCAGAATCTGAATCATGAACGGGTACGCCAAGCATTCTAATCATGTTAGCCGCTGTAGATTTGCCCATTGCAATTCCTCCAGTGAGGCCAACAACTTTCATT
Organism: Alphaproteobacteria bacterium; assembly: GCA_964228455.1. Classification (GTDB taxonomy): domain Bacteria; phylum Pseudomonadota; class Alphaproteobacteria; order UBA7985; family UBA7985; genus CAXQZM01. The sequence goes on from CAXQZM010000071.1 coordinate 56,786, forward strand.
AAAGCGCTCCAAATTGAAGAGCGCAAATGAAGCAAAATACTTTAGGGATAATTACGCCTTTGGTATTAAGAGGCGAGAACATGTTCTTTCAGCTCGTTCGTTATAGCTGGCTTAACACCAAACCATTTTTCAAAACTATTTGCGGCCTGATGCAGCAACATTCCAATGCCATCAATCGGCACTCCGCCCAAGTCTGCTGCAGATCTAAGGAACTCTGTTTTGAGAGGTGAGTATACCAAATCCGAGACTACGCATCCTGGGTCAAGGTTTGTAAAAGTGAGAGAGTTACTATTGTTCATACCACAAGCGCTAGAGTTTACGATAAGGTCAAAACCTCGCCCATCGATACATGTTCCTTTCCAGTCAATCACTTTAAAACCCAAGGCGTCTGCTTTTTCTTTAGTTCGATTCGTTATGGTAAGGTTTGTTCCTTGACGCACAAGTGCGTAAATTATTGCTTTAGCAGCTCCCCCAGCACCAATTATAAGAGCATTTTTGGGCGGATTTTTTAACCCAAGAGAGCTCCACCATCCTGCGGCATCTGTATTGGTTCCAAGCCATCCATTCTGACCTCGGAAAACTGTGTTTATGGCTCCAATAGATGTTGCCACTATATCTGCCTCTACAAACTGCATAAGCGATACTTTGTGGGGGATCGTTGCATTAAACCCAGTAAGGCCTTCATCCCAAGCTGTTTGCGTCCATGCTTCTAGTTCTTGAGGTGCTACTGCTGTTTTTTCATATGTAGCATCGATACCGTGCTCTGCTAGCCAATAGGAGTGGATCACAGGCGACTTTGAGTGTTTGATGGGCCAACCAATAACTGTTGCTTTTCTAGTCATCTTATACCCCTGCCCTGATCGCGAAGAGCCTGCAAGAGCTGTAAAAGCTGTAGCCATTGAATAACGAAGGCATCACCCTCGATTTTTGAGAATAGGTTGGCGCCTAAACCTTCTATTTCGTAACCACCAACACATGATAGCACGCTAGGCCCTGCGGTCGCTGCGTAAGATTCAATTTCGCTTTCACTCAGAGGCCGCATTAACAGTCTTGCTTCTTGTCGTGTATGCCAGACCCGTTGACCCCCTCGTATTAGCACGGCAGCAGTCCAAAGTGAGTGCCATCGACCCTGGAGTGTAGATATTTGTGCTTGAAGATTTTCACGATCCCGGGGCTTGTCAAACCAGCTGTCTCCACACACTAGCAACTGATCTGAGCCTAAAACAAGGGCATCGGGAGCTCTCAAAGAGAGTTGCAGGGCTTTTGCTTCGGCGATTGTTTCAGCGGCATTAGCAGGCTCTGCCCCGTCCGACTTTAGTGTTAATTTAATAGCGGCTTCATCAACAGAAGGTTTAATAGCTTCGAATGAAACCCCAGCCGAATTTAGAAGTCGTATCCGGGACTGGGATCCTGAGGCAAGGACAAGGGGATCAGACATCCTGTGTTCTCCAAAGTTTAGAGTAGAGCCCTTCTATCGTTCTAAGAGATTTGTGCGAGCCGTGTTCGACTAATTTACCGTCATTGAGAACAAAGATATTATCAACGTGTTGGATTGTGGTGAGCCGATGGGCGATGAAGATCACTGTTTTGCCATTTAATCGCTCTCGTATATTAGCCATTACTTTTGCTTCAGTGGTAAGGTCTAGCGCGGACGTCGCTTCATCAAAAATAAATACTTCAGCATCTCTCAGTAAGGACCGAGTAATTGCCAACCGTTGACGCTCTCCGCCAGATAGTTTTTGGCCGCCTTCTCCAACCCGAGTCTCATACCCATCAGGTAAAGTCATCACAAAATCGTGGAAGCAGGATTCCTGTGCGGCGCGAACTAGGTCCTCTTGCGTTGCTTCCGGATTGCCAAACTTAAGGTTAAAGGAAATGGATTCAGCAAAGATCCCTGTCGATTGTGGTGTAAGTGCAATTGTTGAACGAATCTGACGCAGGGGAAGATCAGCGAGGTTCTCTCCATGCAAAAAAACCTCGCCATTTTCTGGCACCTCCAGTCGAAGTGCTAGCTTTGTAATGGTTGATTTGCCTGATCCAGTGGCGCCAACTATTGCGCTTTGTTGTCCAGAAGGGATGGTTAACGATAGTCCTTTAATAAGCGAGGGCCGATCCGGGAAGGTAAAGTCGATGTCTCTAAAATCTAAAGCTGGTGCACTTAGATCGAGCTTTGCGGGCCCTGGCTCATTAGTCTCCTCTGGAGCTTCATTTAAAAAACCAAAGAAACGGCTAGCATCTTGCTCAGCTCGACTGGCGTTTCGATAGGCCGCGGATAATTGGCGGATGGGCAAAAACAGCTGATTTACGATGCCAACAAAGGCAACAAAGTCGCCCGCGGTTAAAGGCCCGTTTACAACTTGAACTGCCATATACGAGCCAAGTAGCAAAACCGATATTGCTTGTATGCCAGTGTTTGCCGCTCTCATTGCCTCAGCGGCTCTACCAAGGCGCAGCACTCGCACTCGCTCGATTTCCCAAAGAGGGATGAGGCGTTCAAGTTCGTAGTCAACACGGTTAAACACCTTTACGGCTTCGATATTCATGAGGCTATCGACGGCTTGCTCTGAAATTTTATCGTCGGTTTCAAGGGCTTTGGCGACTAGCCGGCGATACCAACGTGAAAGCGAAAATGTTACCCACGCTGCTATGAGGCAGATTCCAGCAACTAGCGGCAGGAAGGCCCATCCATATAGCCGCACAATAAGAATTTGAGCAATAAATAGCTGCAATAGGATTGGAAGGACGCCAAAGAGGAATATTGAAGAGAGACGTCCAATAGCCTCAGTTCCCCGATCAAAAGCGTTTGCTAAACCGCCGGTGCGCTGATCAATATGAAAAGAGATTGGCAGACGAATGAGATTAGAAAAAACGTTCCGAGACAAGTTCACCTGGCTCAGCCCTTGAGGTAAAGCGAAAAGAAGAACGCCTGCTACCTCAACCAGCGTGGAGAAAAATTGTGCAGATGCATAAACAGCTAAAAGTCCAAGAGCTATAAAAAGCACGGGGTTGTCGGAACTGTAATAGTCTACCAGCCAGCCAAGTGAGATCGCGATAAAAAAACCAAATAATCTGCCGCTTGTTAACAATGCAAAAGCACCGACTAATGCTGCGCGGTAAGGAAAGGGCTGGTCTTGCCAAATAGCTGTTAGAATAAGGGTGAAGATTTGGCGTATTCGGGCAAATGATGCGTTGCCTCCACGACCAGTGCGTTGGTCGTCGCGACCTTGTTTTAAAGCGTATCGGGCGCGTCGAGACATGTGAGGATAAGTGGAGGTTTCTATGCGATCGACAAGATGTTCTTTGTAAGTCTTATTCGAAATATCTCATTTAAGCTGCTGGGGAAGCAACTTTAGGATGATAATTTCCGCATCACATATATCAAGATGGGGCCTTAATCATAAGCCAGTGCGGACGAAACCAAGATTTGCGGGGTCCAGAAATAAGCCAGTCCAACGGAGTATACTTGATAAGCGAGTAATAAATGATCACTGAAATGCAAAATGTTGCGAAGACAATTGGCCAGAAAGCTTGTTCAGCAGGAATATCGAGAGCAAGAAAAATAATGCCCAAAACAATCGCTGGATACATATGGAAAATGTATACGGGATAAGACAGAGTTACTAGCCAGTTAAGGACAGTGCTAGGACCTCTCATTATTCGTGAACAGAGACCTATGAAAAATAAGCTCCAAGCCGCAGCGCTAGAAGCGCTGAGCAGCGCCGACGGTATTAGTCCTCCGGCCGCACTATATCCAAAGAACTGGACGCCAATCATCAAGGGGGTGCAGCTTAAACCAACAATTAGGCTGCCGATGACCAATCTCCAGCTACGAATGTGCAGGATGATTTCACGATGCCAGAACATTGCCATGCCAATGCTAAACCAAAAAAAGTAGTAGGCCAGTGAGGTTGGGTGGAGCTCGTTAATTTTCTCAGGTATAATTGCCCAACCGTTTGAGCGAACAAAAGGCGTAATTAGTACAAGAGGTGCGAGATATAGAGTCATTGTGCTGAGTCTTTTTGCTGGCCAGCTCAGCGCTAGTGCCAAGTCCTTCAGAAAGGATAACCTTTGCGACATCCAGGCTATTGAGGCCGTCGCCGCGGCTATAAGAAAAAGGTAATATAAAAACCATAAGTGATAGAGCTCAAATCCAGGGCTAGGCATGAGTAAATTGTAAAGAGATCCAAAGGCAAGTAAGGCCAGGCCTAATCGAATGAGCCGATCGTATAGATAGGCTTTGGGCCCACGCTTGGCGATTACCATGCAACCAAAAAATCCAGCCAAAATAAAAAAAACAGGCATCCGCCATTGGTGGATCCATGCGGTTGTGACAAAGATCCAGTTTGCCACCTCTTCATGGGCGACAGGCGCTAGTCCAGCTCCTTTGGCTGCCGCGGGGTCTGTATACAAAAGGGGGGCATGGATTAATAAACCCAGTAGCATCGCTAATGCGCGCAATAGATCCAAACCATGATATCTGTCTGGGCTTTTATCCACTCTAGTTATCTGCATCAGTGCGTGCACAAGGGCAAGCCAGTTTTCAAGAAACAGCTAATTTGCATGCGTTTGCAAAAAGCACTTGATCGAGATAGAAAATCTTGTAGGATACCTTCTTGGTTGCAAGCGTATGCAAATTGTGTGCGTTATGTTTGGGGGTATGCATGGCGGAAATTGAGCTCCGTAATTTGTCCAAGCGTTGGGGGTCCTTTGTCGGCGTCCACGAATTTGACCTGACCATTGCTGACAAAGAATTCCTTGTTCTTCTTGGTCCGTCAGGTTGTGGCAAAACCACTACTATGAGAATGATTGCTGGTTTGGAGCCAATCAGTGAAGGCGACATTGTTGTAGATGGGAGGCGCATCAACGACTTGGCCCCAAAAGATCGGGACGTTGCAATGGTGTTCCAGTCTTACGGTCTCTACCCTAATATGAGTGTCAGGGAAAACATTAGGTTCCCGTTGAAAGTCCGAAAGGTGCCTAAGAACGAGCATGAGGCGCGCGTCAACAAAGCCGCTGCTATGGTCGAATTGGAGCCGTTCATGGACCGTAAGCCAGCAGCACTTTCGGGAGGGCAACGCCAGCGCGTGGCACTCGCTCGCGCCATTGTGCGGGAGCCTAATGTGTTTCTAATGGATGAGCCTTTATCAAACCTTGATGCAAAGCTAAGGGTATCCACTCGCGCGCAGATTAAAAATCTCCAACACGAACTAAAAGTTACTACTATTTACGTAACTCATGACCAGGTCGAAGCTATGACGTTAGCCGATCGTGTTGTAGTTATGAATAAAGGAAGAATTCAACAAGTAGGCACCCCGACTGAGATTTATGATAATCCCGCCAACACTTTCGTCGCCAGCTTCATTGGATCGCCGGCAATGAACCTAGTTCCGGGAAAGATGTCAAAAGGCGTTTTTGAGGCAGAAGGCCTAAAAGTTAAAGGGTTAAAGGGCAGTGATGGCAGCACGGTACTTGGATTTCGTGCGGAGGACGTAGCCCTCACGAGGAAAGCGGCTCAGTTAAAAGCTGCAGTTTACTCATTTGAATTATTGGGCGACGCGACCATGATCACAGTCAAGATTGGAAGCGGTTCGGACGCCGCAATGGTTAGCGTCAAGGCCCCTAAAGAATATCGAACGACCATTGGCGAGCAAGTCAATGTGTCGATCGATCCAAAGCTGTGTCATCTGTTCGATGCATCAACAGGGACCAGACAGGACAGTTGATACTGTTCTGTAGCACAAACCTTAAGGAGGATCATATGATCAAAAAACTAACTTTGGCAGCAAGCGTTTCAGCGCTAGCGACTTCCGCGGCTTTTGCCGGTGGCCATTGTAATGGCTCGGGCATCTCGTCTCTGTCTGCGGCGTTTCCTGCTGTAGAAGCTCTACAGGATCAAATGGAAGCTTGTGGCGCAACCACGGAGCGTGACCAAGAGCACAAAGATAAAATTAACCCGGCATTAGAGGCATCTCCAGCAGCATATAACGCTGTTCTAGGAGCAAACTCTACATTTACGGCCGCTAATTCAGCTGGGCTCGTTGCCGCAATTACAGACGTCCCCGGCGTTTCTGATTTGCCAGTTTCTATGAAAGTGGAGCAGGATGGTGAAGTTGTGGCAATTGCTACTATGGCGAATGCTCAGCACTTAATGGTGCGCCAAGACGTGCTTGATGCAACCGGCATGGCTATGCCAACAACATATGAAGAAGTCGTTGCCTTGGCCTCGAAAGCGCAAGAGATGGGCTTGATGGAGTATCCATTGACCGGCACGTATGCGGCTGGCTGGAACTTAGGTGAAGAGTTCATGAACATGTGGCAAGGTACAGGCGAGCCAATGTTCGTTAATGGCACTGAATCTAACATTAACAATGCTGCAGGTATTGCTACTTTGGAGATGATGAAGGCCTTGACGGATCTCATGAACCCCGAATTCTTAACTTTCAACTCAGACATCGTTCAGGCCCAGTTTGAACAGGGCGAGGCTGGCATAGCTAACCTATGGGGGACTCGTGCACAGAAGGTGATTGATGGTGTTGGCGCTCTTGGTGCTGATGTTGTTATGGGCGGCGCGCCTACTTTCGGCGGAGGTTCAACTCCAGCGACTACTATTTGGTGGGATGGTTTCTTCTTCGCTGCAAATCAGTCTGATGAAGAGCTGGCAGCCGCTGTTGATACGGCAATTCATGCGGCAGCCTCTGTATTGAGTGTTGATGGAAATGCCGAACTGGCAGTTTGGGTTATCGACGGATATGAGCCTACTCCAGCTGCGGCAGGCGTCTTCGCATCAGCCGCTGCGGGCGCAAATCCTTATCCAATGCTACCGCATGTTGGTGCTATGCATACCGCTGCGGGCGCTGAGTTAGCGGATTTCTTATCTGGAAACGAGTCTGCAGCGCAGGCCTTAGCGGATATTGAAGCTGCCTATAACGCAGCAATGGCAGAAAATTAATAATGCGGGGTGGCGGTTGTCGCCACCCCACTTTACCTTTTTTCTTAGCGGATCGGTACTGAGCTCCGCTTGGCAAGATGGGAAGCTACTAAGAGCTAAATAAAATGCCACATCGTACGTTTTTATGGTTTGTCTTGCCCTCAGTGGCCACCATGGTGCTTTTTATTTTGTTGCCATTGGTAAATGTAGCGTACCAGTCCTTTTTCTCCGAACCTACACCAATACAGAGGGTAGTAGAGGTTTGCTCAACTAACTTTTTTACTGGTGAGAAGACTTGCACGGAGTCTTTCACTTATGAGGAGGTAGAGGGCCCGAATATATTTCGGGGTTTAGACTTCATTTGTGGATACTCAGTGCTAGCATGTAAAGAGCTATCCGAAGGTGCTAAACTAATGAATCTCCCGTTTTATCGGGCTTTGGCATTTACTTTATTTTATACATTTATCACCACGCCATTCATCATCGTTCTAGGGCTGATGATTGCCAGTCTTGTCAATAATCTGACGCGGTCAGTTCGCGGCCCTATCATCTTTGCAAGTCTATTACCCTTTATTGTTACCCCTCTCGTTGGCTCTTTGGTATTATTTTGGATGACCGGAAATAACGGCGGATTGCTCTACAGTTTAGTTAACGGGCTAATGTTTTGGACTGATGTTGATATTTCCCTCCGAGCTTCTGCAACCGCTGTCTGGGCGATGCTGGCCACTTATGGAGTTTGGCACGTAGCGCCGTTCGCGTTCATTGTGTTTTACGCTGGCCTGCAGACGGTTAGTCAGGACCAAATTGAAGCTGCAATGGTAGATGGTGCCAGTGTGTGGGAAAGGTTTCGACATGTTGTTGTTCCACATCTGATGCCCCTGATCACATTTGTACTTTTGATTCATATCATGGATGCATTTCGAGTGTTGGAGCCCATTGTTAGCTTTCAAGCGCAATCTAAAGCTCAGTCTTTGTCCACGTTGATTTACGAACACTTGGTTATTCAGCAAGAGAAGCGTTACGGAACAGCCGCTGCGACATCACTTCTGACCATTTTGATGGTATTCATCCTTCTTCTTCCCGTTTTGGTCAGAACTTGGCGCGATTTTCGGGGGGATGGGCGATTATGACTTCTAACAGACGCGCCGTTTCAGCAATACTCTATTTACTGGCCGGATTATGGGTTGTGATTGCTGCTTTTCCCTTCGCTTGGACTGTTTGGGGTAGCTTTAAATTTGAGACTGACTTTTTTGGCGCCTGGACGAAAAACATTTCAGGAGAAGACACCGGAAGAGAATATGGGACATATTTTACCGCTGATGGATACGCCATCGCTTTCTCTTGGCCAGTAGAAACAGTTCCAACATTGGCAGAAGTAGAGCCATTTTTGGCAAGACTTTCTACCGATCAGTTAGAGCACCCTTCCATTGCGCCATTATTTGACGCTATTTCAAATGAGACACGCCCATCGAATGGTGAATTACGCCAATTTAGTCGTTGGCTTAGATCGGAGGCGCGCCAGGGCCCCGACCGGTTTAGTGAAAATACTATGCAGTTTGTTACAGAGCTCGAAGAGGAAAGGGCTGCCAATGTTTCTGGTAAGGATTTTGGCCGAGCCGTTATAAACACTTTAGTTGTTACTCTCTCAGTTGTAGTTATTTCCTTAACGTTTGGAACATTAGGTGGGTATGCCTTAGCAAGGTCCACGGCGAAGTATGCTTTTTGGATACTTATAATAGCACTCGTTTTCCGAGCTATGCCGCACATTACTCTAGTATCTGGTTATATGGAGCCACTATTTGCTACTCAAATTTCAGAGATAAAAATATTTGGGCTTACGGTGATAGAAGAGGGCACTCTCTGGGGAAGAACTTTTACTGCAGTCGTTGTTCTAGTAGCAATTAATCAGCCGTTCACAATTTGGATGATGCGGTCATTTTTTATGAATATTCCGCAGGAGCTTGACGAAAGTGCTTTAGTTGATGGGTGCAACCGGCTTCAAGGTTTCTGGCATGTTATTATGCCAGTAATGTGGCCCGGAGTGATAACAACAGGCCTCTTTAGTTTTCTGCTGGCTTACAACGATTTCACGGTTACATCCGCGTTGCTGAGTCAAGAAAATACAACGATGATACCGCGTATCGCCGGTTTTCTTGGGTCCGCTCAATCTGATGGCGAGCAGATGGCTGCGGTCGCTGCAGTCGTATCCGCCACCGCGCCTCTTTTTGTTTTAATTATGGTGTTTCAGCGTCAGCTAGTTAGCGGCCTAACAGCGGGCGCCGTCAAGGGATAAGCCAAGTGTTTTAGTATGATTGATATATGCATTAAGAAGAAAAGAAGAAAGTTAGTATGATACGACATTTAAAGACCGCCAAACCCGAGACCGAGCGAGCTGAAGATGACGCTGAGGTGCGCGAGGTAGTAGAAAAAACACTAGCCGACATTAAAGCCCGGGGAGATGAGGCGGTTCGCGAACTAGCGGAGAAATTTGATAACTATTCTCCAAAAGCTTACTGTCTCTCAGCTGAGGAGATTGATGAGATTATCTCTAAGGTTTCCAAGGAAGACATGGCGGACATTGTTTTTGCGCAGGAGCAGGTGCGCAATTTTGCTCAAATTCAGCGAAACTCAATGAAAGATGTTGAGGTAGAGACACTCCCAGGCGTTATACTTGGCCATAAAAATATCCCAGTTCAGTCAGTTGGATGTTACGTCCCTGCGGGAAAATTCCCGATGGTGGCATCAGCCCATATGTCAGTTGCTACCGCTTCAGTAGCAGGCGTGCCTAGGATCGTTGCTTGCACTCCCCCCTTCAGCGGAGAGCCCAACCCAGCCGTTATTGCAGCCATGCACCTTGGAGGAGCTCATGAAATTTATGTTCTAGGAGGCATCCAAGCTGTTGGGGCAATGGCCTTGGGAACTGAGACCATAAAGCCGGTACATATGTTAGTTGGCCCAGGTAACGCCTTTGTCGCTGAAGCTAAACGTCAGCTTTTTGGTAAGGTCGGTATCGATTTATTTGCTGGCCCGACAGAAACTATGGTCATCGCGGATTCGTCTGTCGATGGTGAACTATGTGCAACTGATTTGCTTGGGCAGGCAGAGCATGGGTACAACTCCCCAGCGGTGCTGCTTACCAATTCAGAGAAGTTGGCAAATGAGACTATGGACTGGATAGAGATCCTACTTGGCAAACTTCCCACAGCCGAAACAGCCAGGGTTTCTTGGGAAGACTACGGAGAAATCATCGTCTGTGATACATATGACGAGATGCTAGAAGTCGCCGACGATATTGCTTCTGAACATGTGCAGGTAATGACCGATCGGGATGATTGGTTTTTAGAAAACATGACTTGCTATGGCGCCTTGTTTTTGGGTCCTAGAACAAATGTATCAAACGGCGATAAAGTTATAGGTACGAATCACACTTTGCCGACCAAGAAAGCAGGTAGGTACACAGGTGGATTATGGGTGGGTAAATATCTCAAAACTCACTCATACCAGAAAATTACAACAGACGAAGCTGCAGCAGATATTGGCGCGTATTGTTCGCGCCTTTGCTTATTGGAGGGCTTTGTTGGTCATGCAGAGCAGGCCAATGTGCGTGTTCGCCGTTATGGGGGTGTGAATGTTCCATATGGCGAGGGCGCGCCTCGCCGAAAGGCTATCGGGTAATAATTTGGGAGGGTGCGAGTAGAGCGCTGATTTTGCTGCGTGGACTACTTGGGAAATTGCAATGACTAAAATTTCAGAGCACTGCAAATCGATGATTGCCCCCTTACGGCGAGCAATGGTCAATTTTGATGGGACAGTTGAGGCTAGCTTGCGCAAAGTTTTTCATAGAGATGCCCAAATTAGCTTTTGCCATCCGTTTGGTGATGTAATTGGATCTGACGCATTATACGAATTAGCCTACGCACCGCTTTTAGTTGCCATGCCTGACCTCGAGCGCCGGGATATGATCTTGCTTGCGGGACGTACCCCTGAGGGAAAGGACTGGATTGGGATGATGGGGAACTACATGGGAACCTTCGTAGCTCCATTTTTGGGTATCCCGCCCACAGGTCATCTTGCGCACATGCGTTACCATGAGTTCTACCAGGTTGAAGAGGGCAAAATAATACAAGTCCAGGCAATATGGGACATTCCTGAATTAATGATGCAAGCAAACGCTTGGCCCATGGCTCGACAAATGGGGAAATTTCTAGCTACTCCTTCGCCCATGACACAGGATGGTTTGACAGCAAGCGGTGATGGAACCGTAGCCTTGGACCATGTTGTTGCGATGTTAACAGATCTTTGCAAACATCCTGCCAATCCTGATCCAGCCGTGATGAAGCTTCAACACTACTGGCATTCTAGGAATAACTGGTATGGGCCAGCTGGTATAGGAACAAGTAGGGGTATTGATGGCTTTCGTCATTGGCATCAAATCCCATTCCTGCGCGCTATGCCTGACCGTAAGCTAGATGCGATGGGGGACCTTATGTCTCACTGGGTGGCAGAGGGAAACTATGTCTGTGAGACGGGCTGGCCGAACATGCGCCTAACCTTAACCAATGATGGTTGGATGGGCATCGCTCCTGCTGGGAAAGAGGTTACGCTCAGGTCGTTAGATTTTTGGCGAGTAGAGGATGGGAAGATCCGTGAAAACTGGGTCTTAGTTGACCTTCTTGATCTCTATCGACAGATCGATGTCGACGTTCTTGCCCGACTTAATGAGTTCAATAAGGCTCGCAATTTATCACCAGTCAACATTCCCTCTGGGCTTGTTCAATGAAGTACTCAATTGGCAGAAAAGTATGGGTCTCCAATGAAAGATATTAAACAATGACTTGGTTAAAAAATGCGACCAGATCTTTAGAAGAGCGGCATGGTGAGTAATACCCGAGTAACATCAGCAGAGGTTGCCCAACACGCTGGTGTTTCTCAATCAGCTGTGAGCCGTGTCTTCACTCCTGGAGCGTCAGCATCAAAGAAAACAGCTGAAAAAGTCAGAAAAGCGGCTGCTGATTTGGGGTACCGTCCTAACGTTCTTGCGCGCGCAATGGTATCTGGGAAAAGCCGGATTATTGGCCTAGTGGTCGCGTACCTCGACAATCAATTTTACCCTGAGGCGCTCGAAAAACTATCTAATGAGCTTCAAAAACGCGGATATCATGTCCTTATCTTTATGGCTGATAATGCAGTTGGTAATGTGGATAGCGTGCTCGAGGAGATACTTGATTATCAAGTTGAGGGCATAATCGCTGCATCTGTTGCCATGTCGTCTGATTTATCTGAGCGATGTCGAGCAGCGGACGTCCCGATGGTTCTATTCAACCGAAATCAAGATGATCCAAACATGTCATCTGTGACTTCCGACAATCACTCGGGCGGTCGTAAAGTTGCAGAGTTTTTGCTAGCAGCCGGGCACAAAAAAATTGGGTATATTGCAGGTTGGAAGGGCGCCTCAACACAACGTGATCGCGAAGCAGGTTTTATATCGGGTTTAGCAGAGGCGGGTGTAGCTCTTCACTCACGGGGCGAGGGTGATTTTCAGATGGAGAAAGCGGCTGAGGCAACGCGCCTTATGTTTGCTTATGATCCACCAGAGGCTGTCTTCGTTGCAAATGATCATATGGCTCTAGCCGTCTTAGATACGTTGCGGTTTGAGCTTGGACTCCGGGTTCCGGAAGACGTTTCGGTTGTTGGATACGACGACGTGCCTGCTGCTGGATGGCCAGCGTATGATCTCACAACAGTGCGCCAGCCCGTCAATCGGATGGTCACAAATACCGTCGATATTCTTCTTGATCAAGTTGAAGGAAGCGCGAGTAAATTGAGGCGTATCGCAATTGCTGGACCATTTATTAAGCGTGGATCCGCTCGAGTTCCGGATGGTTGGGCTTCATGAAATCAATTCATGATTTGAACCGAAACAAAATAGTTGGTCTGCGCTCGGCAACATATAATTTTGAAGAGTCAACAGTTCGGAGGGAGTTGAAAAAGGTTTCGAAACCAGACGCTATTTTTAGAATGGCATTTCCAATTGAGGAGACCGTTGGTGCTGACTCATACTATGAAGCAGCATATGCGCCTCTTTTTAAAGCTATTCCAGATCTCGAGCGGCGCGATTGGATCGTGATGTCCGGCCAGACTGATAAAGGTTATGACTGGGTTGGTTGTGGGGGCTTTTATACAGGGACGTTTGTAAACCCTTGGTTTGATATACCAGCCACGGGCCACATGGTTCATATGCGGTTTCATGAGTTTTATCGATTTGAGGACGGAAAAATTTCGGAAGTGCAGGCACTCTGGGACATCCCGGAAGTCATGCTTCAAGCTAATGCGTGGCCTATGGCACCAGCGCTAGGTAAGGAGTGGCATATACCAGGCCCAGCGACGAATGATGGTGTTCGGCTGGCTCACGACAGAGTTAACGGCGCACGCGCCTGCGAAATCGTTATTGATATGTTGGATCATCTGAAAAAACACCCTACTCAAGGTGGTCCAGAAGTAATGAAGCCAGAGCAATTCTGGCATCCCCGTATGTCCTGGTATGGCCCCTCAGGAATTGGGACAGGCAGGGGCTTTGCGGGTTTTAGAAACTGGCACCAAATACCATTTTTAAACGCGATGCCTGATCGAGGACTTGAGCGGGACAAAATCACTTATCATTTCTTTGGTGATGGCCCTTATTGTGCTGTGACGGGCTGGCCCAACATGATCCAAACAATAACTCACGATGGTTGGATGGGGATACCGCCACTGAATAAAAGAGTGACTATGAAATCACTCGATTTTTGGCGTTTAGAGGGTGACCTTATCCGAGAAAATTGGGTAATGGTCGATTTACTCGACTTATATGATCAAATTGGTGTCGACGTATTAGGCCGAATGCGCGAATTTAATAAGGCGCGCAACCCTATCAATTTATCTGGCTAAGGAGGCCACCAAATGACTTTACCTCAAACTCCCTCTTTTTCGTTAAGTGGTAAACGAGCGTTAGTCGCAGGAGCGTCATCTGGAATTGGTCTGGCCTGCGCTGCAGCTTTATCACAAGCAGGAGCTCATGTTACGGTTGCGGCTCGGCGAGTAGATAAGCTTTCTGAGTTGGTAGATGATTTAAAGGCAAATGGCGCCTCAGCTGAGGCGCTTGCACTAGATGTAAGTGATACTGAGGCAACCCAGGCAGCGATCGACCAAGCCGAGCCATTTGATGTGTTAGTTAATTCTGCCGGTTTAGCGCATCATGGCCCCGCCTTGGATACAATACCCCATAAATTTGATGAGGTTGTAGCCATTAACCTTAAGGGAGCGTTTTTTCTTACCCGTGCGGTTGCAGCCAAGTTAATGGACGCGGGCAAATCAGGCTCACTCATAAATATTTCCTCACAAATGGCATACGTAGGTGGCATAGAACGATCTGTCTATTGTGCTACCAAGCATGCGGTTGAAGGTTTTACAAAAGCAGTTGCTATAGAATGGGGTCCTAAAGGAATCCGGGTTAACACCATCTGTCCGACATTCATTAAGACAGCATTAACTGCATCAACTTTTGCTAATCCTGAACGGAAAGCATGGATTGAAGAAAAAATAAAACTCGGGCGTATTGGCGAGGTGGAAGATATTATGGGCCCCGTTACATTTTTAGCCTCTGATGCCTCTGCTCTAATAACAGGAACGGCTATCCTTGTGGATGGCGGTTGGACAGCTGATTAAGGAATATTTCATGAGCTATACTAACAAGCCATCGATGAAGGGTTTTGACCCTATCTACAAAGATTTTCCGGATTATATTATTGGGATTACCAAGAGAATCTGGGAGGATCGTGATTTAGCATCACTCCATCACTTGTATTCGAAAGACATCCCAGTTCGTTCGCCCGGGTCACTGGTTATTGGAAATGAACCCGTAATTGCAGCTACGCAAGCAACGCTGGCGGAATTTCCAGATCGCACCCTTTATGGAGAGGATGTTATTTGGTCTGGGTCGCCTGAGGTTGGCATGCTTTCATCACATCGAATTATTTCCACGGCCACCCACGCGGTCGAAGGGGTTTATGGCAAACCTACTGGCAAAAAGCTGACTTATCGAATCATAGCGGATTGCCACGCTAAAAATAACACCATTGACGATGAGTGGTTAATACGTGACCAAGGTGCAATTGTTAAGCAATTGGGGTGGGCGGCGAAGGATTATGCCGCTGACCTAATTAGTCGCGAAGGAGGCATCGAGACCTGCATTCGACCGTTTACACCAGAAATTGATGTTGAAGGCCCCTACCAAGGCTGCGGAAATGATAATGAGTGGGGTCATAAATATGCCGATATTCTCACGAGGATTATGGGAGGGTCGTATGACGTTGTCGCGCATGAATATGATCGCGCTGTCCATTGCGAATATGCCGGAGGCATTACAGCCCATTCTCATAAAGCCGTAGATCAGTTTTGGATGCCATTAAGATCAGCGTTTCCAAACGCCGAATTTAAAGTTGAGCATCAAATCGGTCGGGATGATCCTATGATGCCGCCACGAGCCGCAATCCGTTGGTCCTTGAAAGGAAAACATGAGGGCTGGGGTGGTTTTGGCGCGCCCACAGGAGCAGAGGTTTATGTTATGGGAGCATCTCACGCTGAATTTGGTCCCTGGGGACTAAGGCGAGAGTACACACTTTACGATGATACGGCGATTTGGAAGCAGATTTTGATCAGTCAGGGGTAGCCTAGTCATTGTAATAAATTTCTGAAATACTTGGGATAATTGATAAAAGAGAAGCATATGGAGAGTAATGCACCGAAGATTGTAAGATATGGCGAGCTAGTGCCGTGCAAGACAGCGTTTATTGACGCACACACCCCTGGATCAGACCAAAAGGAAAACTTTACGATCATTGGTGGTGGTGTCTCGGAAAGTCCAGATCAGCACATTCATATAAAGGCGACGCCAGGCTACAATATTGGAGCTGCAGGCCAGCCGCCAAAGTGTCGCAATTCACTGCACTCTCACCGAACAGCAGAAGTTTTTTTTGTATTGTCTGGCAGGTGGCGTTTTTTTTGGGGGCGATACGGGACAGCGGGCGAAGTTACCTTAGAGGAAGGTGACATCTTCAATATTCCTACAGGCATATTTCGAGGTTTTGAGAACATTGGTACCGACTATGGTATGATTATGGCTATCCTAGGCGGTGATGATGCGGGTGGCGGCGTACAATGGGCACCACAAGTCATTCAAGACGCTGCTGATCATGGATTAATTCTTGGCGAAAATGGCGCTTTGTATGATACCAAAAAAGGCGCGCGCTTGCCTGATGGTGTAGGGCCTATGCCCTTATTGTCAGAAGATGTTCTGAAGAGAATGCCAGAGACTCCCATTGCCGAAATCTTACCTTTTATTGGGCGTTATTGGGATATCATGGCAATGGCTGACCAGGCGCCAGCTAAGGTTATAGGGCCCAGTGCAATGATTAGAGATCGGCCAGGGTTTGAAGTTGAGCTGTTGAATCACAAAACCCCAGCTCCCGGGCCATATCGCGTTGACGTGCAAGAGACACTGATGGTTATGCGAGGGCATTGGTCATTGAAGTGGCGAGGAGGGGATATTCGTCTTGCTCCAGGCGACACGGTGGCGGTTCCAGCGGGCTTGGAGCATGAACTGGGTCCCGCGATGACTGGCGAGGCTTCTGTTTACAAGATTATAGGTACTGAAGATCCAGCTGGACCTACAGGGCTACTATTGGAGGCTTAGATGAGTTTGCAAGTCACACACGTCGGATCATTACCGCGCTCGCAACAAGTTGTAGATATGATTTTTGCGCGTGAGAAAGAACAACCATACGACGTAGAGAAGTTTGATGCATGTATGAGGGGTGCTGTTTCTGCTACCGTTAAGAAACAAATAGAGGCAGGGGTGAGTTGGGTTTCAGATGGAGAAACCTCTAAGATCTCTTATGCTACTTATGTGAAGGATCGCTACACCGGGTTCTCCGGTGACAGCCCACGAAATGCACCCGAAGATCTTAAAATGTTTCCTGGGTTTCTTCAGCGCCAGGCGGATAGTGGCGGAACTCCAACCTATGCTCGGCCTATGTGCACAGGAGAGGTCAAGGCAAAAAACACCGGTGATTTAGAGAGAGACATTAGCAACTTGAAGGCCGCTATGGCTGAACATGGCGCGCCAAGAGGTTTCATGAATTCCGCGTCGCCTGGTGTGATTTCACTCTTCTTAGCCAATGACTATTATTCATCGCGCGAAAAATATTTGTATGCGTTATCCGACGTTATGAAAGCAGAGTATGAAACTATAGTTGCTAGTGGTTTAGATCTCCAGCTTGATTGTCCAGATTTGGCCCTATCCCGTCACATGTTATTTCAAGACCTATCTGACGAAGAGTTTTTAAAGATCGCTGAAATGCATGTTGAGGCTTTAAATGCAGCACTGATAAATATTGATCCGGCTAGTGTCCGCATTCATATTTGTTGGGGAAATTATGAGGGTCCGCACTGCTGTGATATGCCGATGGATACAGTATTTAACACTTTGATGAGAGTGAAAGCTTCCCATGTTTTGTTTGAGACGGCGAATCCACGTCACGGACATGAATGGGCTACCTTCCGCGATCGAAAGGCCGACATCCCAGAGGATAAAATACTCGTGCCTGGGGTGGTAGATACAACAACTAATTTTATTGAGCATCCAGATTTGGTGGCAGAGCGTTTGTGCCGTTTTATCGATATTGTTGGGGAGGATCGAGTTGTGGCTGGCTCTGATTGTGGGTTTGGGACATTTGCTGGTTTTGGCGCGATCGATCCTGATATAGCCTATGCTAAGCTCAAGTCATTGAGTGAAGGTGCCAAGCGTGCTGTCGCCTGATCTGCTTCGAGTTCTTAAATCCGTCGACACTCCGACGGTTTGTAATGCAATTGAAGTTGCCCAAGGAAGACGTGGTTTCAAAAATTTTACTCGCAAAACGATGTTAGCCTCTGATGCTAATGCTCCAGCAATGGTTGGGTATGCGTGCACGGCTCAGATAGCAGCACTAGAGCCTCCAAAGGAATCACCCGATACGATAAAAAAAAGACGGATGGATTATTACAGAGCTATGGCCGCCGCAGTGAAATCTGGTCCAACTATATGCGTAGTTGAAGATGTTGATGATGAGAAAGCTGTAGGAGCCTTTTGGGGTGAAGTGAATACTACTGTCCATAAGGGGCTTGGTTTAGTTGGAACGATAACGAACGGGCTGATGCGGGATTTGGGCGATATGGCTAATGATTACCCTGTCCTTGCGGGCGGGATTGGACCAAGCCATATGTATGTTCATATCCGCAGCGTAAGCCAGCCGGTAAAAATCTATGGCATGGCGGTGAACCAAGGGGACCTTTTACATGCTGATTGTCATGGAGCGCTTGTAATTCCAGATGAAGTGCTGCCAAATCTTAATTATGCGGTAAAAAAACTCTTAGAAACAGAGCGACTTATTTTAGAGCCTGCTCGCCAGCCTGACTTCAATATTGACGAATTTGAAAAAGCTTGGGCGGCATTTGAAGCCGCTCGCACTTAAGAAATAATTTGCAGAACTAATTAATAGCGCTGGAACCGGATCGTAAATAGCTCTCCATCGACCTCAAAAGTTATCGTGCTATAACTGTAAACGTTTCTCTGCTCTTGTGAATAGGTGGTTACATCTTGGCAAACCGTAGAAACAGAGCCTTTGTTTTCTTCTGCAGCAATCATGCCACCAATGATGGCGCCAGCTCCTGTTGCTTTATCGTCTCCTCCTGAGAGTATATCTCCAAAAATACCTCCAATAACCATCCCGCCAAGAACATCCTCAGCGTCTGCTCCCTCCTCCTCGCTGCAAAGCCTTTTTGTGTGAGGTACTTGGATACGCTCAGTTTGAAAAAAATCCTCAACCTTGCCCGTAACGGAGTTAATGTGATGAGCAGAGGCGGGAAGCGCTAAAAAAGAAGCGATTGCGGCAAATAAGAATATCGTACGTTTCATTTGTATCCCTTTAGAGTTCACCAAAATTTAAAAAAAGGGGTAGTGAGAAATCAAGGTGATTATGTGGCCATAACAAGACTTCTTTAGCTTGAAACAGCGTTGCTTTGAGGAGCCTCACTCCAACAGCGCATGCCGAAAACTCAGTTTATGCTCTGGGCCGGATAAAAAATACGAGGTTCACTTGCTTTTTCTGTTCGTTTCGAGTGATCCTCAAGAATGCTCGACATATTTATGCAAGACTGGATTTGGTTTGTCATAATCATGCTTATTGCAGCGATCGTGGCTGGTTTTATGGCGGGGCTATTTGGTATTGGCGGGGGCGCTGTCATGGTGCCTGTATTTTCCGAGGTCTACGTATGGGTTGGCACAGAGCCGTCTCTGGCGCAATTTGTAGCGGTAGGGACATCTCTAGCTATCATCATCCCCACTTCAATTAGATCAGCACAAACCCATTTTTCTGCCGGAAATTTAGATCATAAAGTTTTACGCAGTTACTTTTGGTTCATTCCCTTAGGCGTGGTTTTGGGGCTTGTGTTCGCTAATTTAGACTGGGTGAAAGCAAGTGATTTTCTAACATCGATCTTTGGTATAATGGCTTTGCTGATATCCGCTTATATGCTTTTTGAGGCTAAGGAATTTAGTCTGCGATCGACTGGTCCAAGGGTATATTTATCCCGCGTGGGGGGGGTTGTCATTGGCTTCACATCTTTGCTGATGGGAATTGGCGGTGGAGTGGTGAACAATATTTTTATGATGCTTCAAGGGTCTTCCATTAAGGTTGCTATTGGGACTTCAGCGGCGGTTGGTATTCTGATATCCGTCCCAGGTGCTTTAGGGTTTTTAGTTATTGGGTGGGGGATTGAGGGCCTGCCTCCGTTTACTTACGGATTTCTTAACGTTTTCACTATGTTAGTTGTAATACCCATAACTGTATTGATGGCGCCACTTGGTGCGAAGGTTACTCAGATGTTGCCCGATGCTTTAACCTCTCGACTATTTGGATTTTTTCTTCTTGCTGCTGGTATGCGAATGCTTTGGAAGGTTTTAGTTTAAGGCGCGAGCACGATTTTTCCTTGAGCCTCTCTCTGAGCGAGCATGTTTAAAGCTTTGGTTGCTTCTTCTAGTGGGAGCACATGACTTATAAGTGGGTTAACTTTTCCACTAGAAACCAATGAAAATATGCGATTGAAATTGGCATTATCGGCCTTCACATTACGCAGACGGAATTCACCCCAAAACACACCCACTACCGAGCAGCCTTTAAGTAACGGGAGATTAGCAGGAATTTTTGGGATACTGCCACTTGCAAATCCTATTACTAAATAGCGGCCACCCCAAGCACAAGATCGCAGAGCCGGTTCAAACAACTCTCCTCCGACAGGGTCAACTACTAAGTCTAAACCTTTTGCTCCAACGATATCTCTCAACGAGTTTCTCAGATCGGACTTTGAATAGTTAATCAAGAAATCAGCACCTAACGATTTAGCGGTTTTTAATTTGGCTTCAGTACTCGCTGCTGCAATGACTTTTGCTCCCATTGCTTTTGCGAGTTCAATAGCTGCTAAGCCAACACCTCCAGCTGCTCCGAGCACCAATACAGTTTCACCGTTCTTCAAATTGCCGCGCTGCACTAACGCATGCATGGCTGTCCCATAAGTTATTATCATTCCGCCAGCTGATGTAAGCGGAAGTGCACCCGGCACTCGTATGAGACCACTTGCTTTTGCTATTAGGTGGGTCCTGAATCCCCCTGTTAGGGACATGTATGCTACGTGATCACCAAGTTTCCAGTCGCTTACACCTTCCCCCAATGCGGATATTTTTCCCGCGACTTCTCCACCTGGCGAAAATGGAAGCTCAGGCTTGAATTGATACAGGCCTTGGGTAACTAAAACATCAGGAAAGTTGACCCCGGCACCCGATACTTTGATCACCACCTCACCTTGTCCAGGTTGAGGGATTGGAAGATCGCGCTCAACGGTAAGCTTATCAGGCCCACCTAACTCATTGCAAATAACAGCATCCATAAATGCGCTCTTCCCTTTTTCCCTGTTCAAAGTCAAAGGATTCAGATGGAAGATGTGTTAGCTATTTGGGGCTTGGAAAACCAACGATTTAAACATCATGCGCGACGGGAGAACGAGGTGTTTGCAGTAGGGGACCCTACTCTTTTTGCATTGCGCGCTCATAGGCCTGGTTTGAGACGGGCACGTGAGATTGAGTCTGAGCTAAAATGGATGGAGAGCTTAGCTGATGTAGGGCTATCCGTGCCTCGCCCTGTTAGGACAGAAAACGATTTTTTGGTGGTGGAGTTGAAGGGGCAACTATATTCCCTTGTTACTTGGTTGCCAGGAAGACCCTTGGGCACTGCGCAAGAGCCTTTAACTGTCACTGAGCCAGAGATTATATTTCGAAACCTTGGTGAACTTTTTAAGACCATTCATAACCTTCCAACCCCACTCAACCTAGATAGGCCTGATTGGACAATGCCTGGTTTAGTTGGCGAAAAGCCACTTTGGGGGCGCTTTTGGATGCATCCAAATCTTTCCGACTTTGAACGAGAGATGATGGTAGAGTTTCGCGATATGTCGAGAGTATTGCTCGAGAAGTTAAATCTGCCGAGTCAATTAATCCACGCTGACCCCTTACAGGAGAACATCTTGGTTGAAGGGCAAAAAGTCTCGCTAATTGATTTTGACGACTGCGCTTATGGTTACCCATTATTTGATCTCGCAACTCTGTTTGTTCAAAGATTATCGGACAAAAATTTCTTAGATTTACGCAATGCTGCACTTGATGGTTATGGCGGTTGCAACCTTGACGTACTTGCTCTTCTTTTTGCTATCCGTTGTGCCACCTACGTGGGGTGGATCCAGGATAAGATGGGCTCCACCAGTGGAAAAGAGATGTCTGACCGCATTCTGGTTCGCGCAATTAAGCAGGTGCGATCCTATTTAGAAGGCAATAGCCCAATAACTCAGTAAGGGTCGTCAGCTTTTACATTAAGGGTAACCCCTTCCACGCTTACAACTCGAATGCGTGTTTTAACTGGTAAATCAGGTCCAGTAACGGTCCAAGTACTGTCTCCAACGCGGGCTCGACCTTGGCCGCTAGTTATGGCTTCGGTGAGGACTCCAGGCGCTCCTACCACATTAACGCTAAAATTATTTAACTCTCGATTATCTTCTGCATCACTATTCCGCGCTTTTAGGAATGGTCTAAGCCCAAATAAGCCAGCTACTGATGCAACGCCAAATATAGCAATCTGAAATCCCAGATCTAATCCTGGGAATAAAGAGGCGACAAGGGCGGCTGCGGCTCCGATGGCAAACCAAATCAGAACAAAACTTGGGATGAAAATCTCTATGATAAGCAGCAGTATACTGAGTAATAACCACCCGATCCAAATTGGTGTTTGGGCAAAGTTTTCCATCCCCTAAGCTTTCGGAAGTGAACGAGAAGTTTTACGAGTGGGCTTTGTACCTTCTTTCGGTTCATCTTTTTCAGAAAAAGTTTGCTTAGCAATTTCCGCAATACCGGCAATTGAGCCAATAACATTTGATGCCTCCATAGGCATGAGCACAACCTTTGAATTAGATGCGCTTGCGATTCCTTGCAGAGCCTCAGTGTATTTGGTCGCCACGAAATAATTTACCGCTTGTATATCGCCATTTGCTATCGCTTCAGATACCATCCGGGTGGCTACAGCATCAGCCTCGGCGAGACGCTCTCTTGCCTCAGCTTGTCTGCGGGCAGCTTCTAATTCCCCTTCAGCCTTCAAAATCGCAGCCTGTTTTTCTCCCTCTGCACGGAGGATATCCGCCTCTCTTGAGCCTGATGCCTCAAGGACCTGAGCACGTTTGTCGCGTTCTGCTTTCATTTGACGGGACATAGAGGCCTGAAGATCCGCCGGTGGGGCGATATCGCGTATTTCAACACGGGTGACCTTGGTGCCCCAAGGATTCGTTGCCTGATCAATAACGGTGAGAAGCTCAGCATTTATGCGGTCTCGCTGCGATAGTAGCTCATCCAATTCCATAGAGCCCATCACCGTACGAATGTTTGTTAAGGCTAAATTTTCCATTGCCCGTTCTAAATCATTAACCTGATAGGCAGCTTTAGCCGCATCTCCTATCTGGTAGAAAACAACGCCATCGACTGCAACAATAGCATTGTCGCGAGTAATTACTTCCTGAGTTGGGATATCCATTACTGATTCCCGCATATTCACTCGTTGACCAATAGCATCAAGGAACGGCACAATTAGGCTAAGGCCTGGCTTTAATGTTCTGCGATAGCGGCCAAATCTTTCTACCGTATATTCAAATCCTTGAGGCACTGTTTTGACGCCAGATATGATCAGAAAAATGATCAATATGAGGACAACTATGGTGCCAATAAATCCAGAAAAATCCATACTAAACTGCCTCCAGGTTAAACGATGATATGGTTAGACATTGCGTCATTTTCAAGACGACTTGACCCATTGGACGCAGCAACCCATAGGCCCACTCAATGGCTATACTTGATATTCTACTCGCGCCTCACCCAACATTAGTGGCCAAGGCAAAACCTGTTGAGGGTCTAGATGATGAAATATGCACCCTTGCGGCAGACATGCTGCAGACAATGTACGATGCTCCCGGAATTGGTTTGGCAGCTAACCAAGTAGGTCGACTGGAGCGTGTGCTGGTTATGGATTGTCAACGAGATCCGGAAGGTGAGCCAATGCCAAAGGTCCTCGTTAATCCAGAGATCATATGGGAGAGCGACGAGCTCGCTTCATATGAAGAGGGATGTCTATCCATTCCTCAGCAATATGCCGACGTCGAGAGGCCGGCTGAAGTTAAGGTAGTATTTATGGACTTGAATGGCCATGAGCAGGAAGCCCATTTCACAGGCTTGGAGGCCACCTGTGTGCAACACGAGATAGATCACCTAAATGGAGTGTTATTTTGGGATCACGTCTCAACGCTTAAGCGGAATATGCTCAAGCGAAAGCTATCAAAGCTAAAGAAAGAAAGAGAGCGCGCCTCAAAACAGGGTGAAACCCTATGAAAATTGTCTTCATGGGAACGCCTAATTTTGCCAAGAAGTCATTGGAAGCACTATTGACTGCTGGCCATGAAATTTGTGCGGTTTATAGCCAGCCGCCACGTCGAGCAAAAAGAGGGTTGAAAGAGCAGAAAAGCGCTGTGCATAAATATGCAGAGGAGCAGAATTTGCCGGTCTACACGCCTGTAAGTTTTAAAGATGAGGATAATTTCAACATTCTCGCTTCGTGGGATGCAGATATTGCCGTAGTTGCCGCATATGGTTTGCTGTTGCCTGAGACCGTCCTTCGTCTATTTCCAAGAGGCTGCCTTAACATTCATGCAAGTCTCTTGCCACGGTGGCGCGGTGCTGCACCAATTCAGCGTGCCATTGAGGCTGGGGATCAAGAGACAGGCATTTCGATAATGCGAATGGAGAGAGATCTTGATACTGGAGCTGTCCTGTTGACTTACTCAATAGAGATAGATTTTTCGGACACGGCTGGAGGCCTACATGATAAACTATCGGCATTAGGCTCCGAGGCGATCGTTGAGGCACTAAACGAACTAGATGAATTAGTTGCTTGGCCCCAAGATGAAGAAGGTGTTACTTATGCAAATAAGATTGATAAGGCAGAGTCCGAAATTGATTGGACAGAAGATCCAAATTTAATTGCACGAAAAATCCGCGCTTTTTCGCCCTTTCCAGGAGCATGGTTCCAGGTTTCTGGCGAACGGATTAAGGTTCTAAATGCGCGGGCCTCCGAGATTGGGGAGCTAAACATAAATGGTGTGGAGATTTTAAAGCTGCAAAGAGCTGGGAAGCGAGCACAACTGGTGCATGAGTTTATTAAAGGCTACGATGTTTCTAACTTTACTTCAGCCGGCATAACCTTGAAATCAATTTCGTGATTTTGAGACGGTATTAGAACTGAAACTATAGATCTTAACATGCCAACATTCCTTTCTATTTTTGAATACGATGGAAGCCCCTACCGAGGTTGGCAATCACAGCCCGGGCTAAAGACCGTTCAGGGTGAGATCGAAGCTGCGCTCAAAACTTTGACCAACCACAATATAATTGTACAGGCGTGCGGCCGAACTGATGCAGGGGTTCACGCATTAGCGATGCCCGCCAGTTTTGAGGCTGACAACATTGACGCTAATCGCCTCCGCGAGGGATTAAACGGTATTTTGGCGCGTCAGCTTATTTCGTGTATCGACGTTTATGAGATGCCAAGTGGCTTCAATGCTCGATTTGACTGTAAGGGTCGTGCGTATGAGTATCGAATTCTGGCACGGCGAGCACATCCCGCGTTAGGGCGAGGATATGTGCACTCGGTTCGGGTGCCCTTAGATGTTGACGCCATGAACTTTGCGGCACAGTACCTTGTGGGTAGACACGATTTCACGACTTTCCGGTCTAGCGATTGTCAGGCGGATAGCCCTGTTAAGACTCTCGATGTATTCAGGGTCAGTCGTCGCGGCGAGGAGATTGTTATTGAGGCTAAGGCTCGATCATTTCTCCATCATCAGGTTCGCTTAATGGTGGGCAGTCTTGTTCAGGTAGGGAAAGGCCATTGGGAACCGGTTGATTTAAAGCATGCCTTAGAAGCGGTTGATCCGGTCGCTAGCGGTCCAATGATTGCCTCAGATGGTTTGTATTTTGTGCGTGGAATTTATAGCGAGCTGCCGGAGCCCGGACCCTACCTCAGATCATAAGGTTGTGTGATATGCGCGAGATGCCGGCAATTAATTCCAAGAATAAGCTTTATTTTCGGCGCCGTTTTATTGGACCTACAGCTCTCTCAAGGGGGCCTAGTGCTTCTGCTTTTGTTTTCTTTTCCTCTTTTTGGCGCCGGGCATTTTTTCCTCGATTTTTTCCAAGCTGTTTTTCACGAGAGGGTTCAGCAGCATTTTGATTTGCAGCGCTTCCCATTTTCAGATCTAATTCCTCTAGGCGCTTGATTTCATCTCGCAGTCGACCAGCCTCTTCAAATTCAAGATTTGCTGCAGCGTCTCGCATCCGATCTTGCAATTCAGTAATTAGAGTTGGCAAATCGCGCCCACCAGCCTCTATTAAGTCCTCATCTCCAGTAGAAACCGTAACGCGATCTCTCTCATACACTGAGCCAAGAATATCCGCGATATTTTTCTTTACCGATTGAGGTGTAATACCATTTTTGTCGTTGTAAGCTAACTGCTTAACCCGTCGGCGCTCTGTCTCTGCCATAGCTTGCTGCATCGAGTCAGTGATTTTGTCAGCATACAGTATTACTCTGCCCTCAGCGTTTCTCGCTGCACGCCCGATAGTTTGGATGAGTGAGGTAGTAGAGCGCAGGTATCCTTCTTTGTCGGCATCAAGAATCGTTACGAGCGCGCACTCAGGGATGTCTAAGCCCTCGCGTAGAAGATTGATGCCAATCAGTACATCGTAAACACCAAGCCTGAGGTCACGGATGATTTCGATTCTCTCTAAAGTATCAACATCTGAGTGAACATAACGGACTTTTAGTCCGGCCTCATCCATGTAGTCTGTGAGGTCTTCTGCCATTCTTTTTGTAAGCGTTGTAACCAGGACGCGATATCCCTTTGCAGCCACTTCTCTGCATTCACTGATTAGATCATCAACCTGATTTTCTGTTGTCCGAACCTCAATCATTGGATCCGTCAAACCTGTTGGTCTAATAACCTGTTCAGAAAAAGCACCACCCGTCTGTTCTAACTCCCAATTACCGGGTGTTGCTGAAACGCAGACGGTTTGTGGTCGCATTGCCATCCATTCTTCAAATTTTAAGGGTCGATTATCCATGCATGATGGCAAACGAAATCCATATTCTGATAGCGTAAACTTGCGACTGTAATCACCTTTATACATAGCCCCAATCTGCGGAACACCAACATGGCTTTCATCAACAATAAGCAGAGCGTTCTCTGGTAGGTATTCAAAAAGTGTAGGAGGCGGATCGCCTGGATGACGACCCGTGAGGTAGCGAGAGTAGTTCTCAATCCCCGCACATGAGCCGGTAGCTTCCATCATTTCCATATCAAAGGTGCATCTCTGTTCGAGACGTTGAGCTTCGAGTAATTTGCCTTGTTCAAAGAGCTCATCGAGCCTTATTCTGAGGTCGGCTTTTATCTTTTTAATTGCTTGTAGAATTGTAGGCTTAGGCGTTACGTGGTGGGAGTTGGCGTAGAGACGAACTTTTTCCATGCTGCCGAGTTTCTCACCGGTCAGTGGATCAAACTCCCAAATACCTTCTAGCTCATCTCCAAAAAGAGAAAGCCTCCACGCTACGTCTTCAGCATGAGACGGATAAATTTCTATAGAATCGCCCCTCACCCGAAAAGAGCCACGACTGAAAGCGACATCATTTCGGCGGTATTGAAGTTCGACTAAACGTTTCAAAATTACATCTTGGCCTAGTTCCATACCAA
Organism: Alphaproteobacteria bacterium; assembly: GCA_964228455.1. GTDB lineage: Bacteria > Pseudomonadota > Alphaproteobacteria > UBA7985 > UBA7985 > CAXQZM01. Next base: position 84,174 of record CAXQZM010000071.1, read on the forward strand.
CCGCAAAAGTTTGGGTCATTGTCTGATATGTCTCGGGGGACCCAATGCCGTATATACAGGATACCGAGGCTACAATTATTACATCTTCCCTTTCAAATAGTGCTCGGGTTGCGGCGTGACGCATTCGATCGATTTGCTCATTAATGTTCGATTCTTTTTCGATGTATGTGTCAGACCTTGGTACATAGGCTTCTGGTTGATAGTAGTCGTAATATGAAACAAAGTATTCAACCGCATTGTTTGGGAAAAAAGATTTCATTTCTCCATAAAGCTGTGCCGCAAGGGTTTTGTTTGGAGCCATTATCAAGGTTGGGCGCTGCACTGCTTGTATAACATGTGCCATGGTAAAGGTCTTGCCAGAGCCTGTTACACCAAGGAGCACCTGATCTCTTTCATTACTTCGAATACCACTAATTAGTTCTTCGATCGCGGCAGGTTGATCGCCTGCCGGTTGAAAATCTGATTGTATTTCTAGAGCTATAGGATCTTCAATTCGCTCCATTTCACCACGGGTGTTGAGAGTTTGTAGCTCGGTAAGCAAGTTGTCCATGCTGTTCTAAATAGTCGTGCTGATCGCCCCTGGCAATTGTGGCATTTGACCCTATCTACTCCAAACAAGCCAGATGACTTATCTAATACTAATCTCTTCCTTCGTAGCGCTAATTTATGGTGCAGACATGCTTGTGCGTGGGGCGGTTAATTTGGCTTCTGCTTTTGGCGTACCAACATTAATTATTGGCCTTACAATAGTTGCATGGGGAACCAGTGCACCAGAGTTGGTGGTTTCTTTGACTGCTGGCTTAAGCGGTGAGTATGGCATAGCGCTTGGGAACATCATCGGGTCAAACATAGCAAATATACTATTAATTGGGGGAGTCGCAGCAATACTCCTTCCAATCGTTACAACAGCAAGCGGGCTAAAGTTCAACAGCGTGCTTTTAGTTCTCGTCTCTGGCGTGTTGGCGTTGATGGTGCTTTATGGATATCTCAACCCATGGGTTGGCTGTGCGCTGATTGCCGCCAAGTTATTAATATTGTATCGTTCATTTCGAGCAGCAGAAGTACCAGAGGTGGCAAAGGCTGACGGTATTAACCCGCCACGCGCGGCAGCTTTTACAGTCGCAGGAATGGTCTTAGTTGGAGCTGGCGGATATTTTTTAGTTGATGCTGCTGAAAAATTAGCTCTTCTTTGGAGAGTTCCCCCGGCTATAATTGGTTTAACCGTTGTAGCCATTGGGACATCTGTTCCAGAACTAGCAGCAACAATTGCAGCAGCCCGCCAGAAACAAGGTGATCTCATTCTCGGCAACATTATCGGTTCAAATCTCGCCAATATTCTTATCGTCTTTGGATTTACGGCGTTATTTGTTCCAGGCCATGTCCCTTATCCTGGCGCCTATGCGCCGGTCTTAGGTTTGATGATGATTTCGACCATAGCCTTACTAAGTTTTGTGTTGCTTAAACGCCGTTTGTGTTGGCGGACTGGGAGTATATTCCTCGGCACATATGTGATTTTTCTCTTAGCCCCTTATCTTTTGAATGGACCATACTCATGACATTACCATTCCCTAAAACAGCACTTATTACTGGCGGTGCGAAACGCTTGGGCCTCTACATGGCAAAGCGTTTCGCGCGCGAGGGCTGGTCTTTGGCCTTGCATGCTAATTCGTCAACAGATGAAGGGCAAGCGGCGGTGGAGGAGCTAAAGCGACTTGGGGCCAAGGAAGCGCACTTGGTGATTGGTGATTTCATGAATGAGGAAGATGTTTCAGCCACATACGATAAAGCAGTAGCGGAAATTGGACCCCTGGGCGTGTTAATTAACAATGCAAGTACATTTGAGTATGATGATGTTGAGACAGCCTCAAAGGAAAGTTGGGAGCTGCACCTTTTGGTTAATACGCGCGCACCATTTGTGTTGAGTCAAAAGGTGGCATTACAGCGCAAACCGGCCTGCATCATCAATATGCTGGATCAGCGGATTTTCAATTGGAACCACCACTTTGCTACGTATTCGATAGCGAAGGGTGCTTTGTGGACCATGACACAAACTATGGCTATTTCATTGGCGCCTTTGAAAATCCGAGTGAATGGAATTGGTCCAGGCCCTACTCTACCCAGTCCTCGCCAAGACTGGGACAGCTTTAAAGTTCAACAACGCTATACTATGTTAGATCGATTGGTAGATCCTGAGGAAGTCGCAGAAACAGCACATTTCTTAGTACATAATCAATCTGTGACTGGCCAAATGATTGCCGTAGATGGCGGGCAGCATCTTAATTGGGCTCCACCAAAGGATGCTGATCTGAGGCTGGAAGAGTAAGAGAGCCGAGCGCTCGAACTTGGCACTTGTTTTCAGAGATCAGTCACGACGATACCTTTCCGTGAAAGTTAAGACTGTTCCGCGATAGACAAAGAACTCCGAGTGATTAAATATGTCTGCAATGTCTGCTAAAACTCATTCTGGCCAAGGAGCAAAACGTATCCTTCAGGAGCCCTTAAATTCTCACAGATTACTGGTTGACGCGGTGAAAAGCTGCGCAGAAGAGCGGGGTCTGTCTTTTGCTAGTTATTCTCAGGGTTGGATCCTTGAGTTATCTAATACAAGCAAAAAGCGGCTCGTTTACGGTTATGATTTTGGCCTTAATCGCTCTGCCATATTTCAAATGATGAATGACAAGGCTGGTTTTTCTGATGCTTGTATCAGAGAAGGTTTACCTGCGGTTCCGCACAAAGTGTTTCTTCATCCACGGTTACAAGGCTATGTCCCTGGAGATGGAAATTGGCCTGCGATTCGTGAAGCTTTCGAATCATGGGGCAATGATGTGGTGGTTAAAAATAACGCAGGGACCGGTGGCAAAGAGGTCACTCGTGTGCAATCGATTCGTGCTTTGGAACAGGCAACGTTCTCACTTTTTCAGGTCTCTCGCTCCATATGCCTCTCCCCGTTCTTGCCATTACAGCGAGAAGTAAGGGTGGTTACCGTTAATGGACAGTCTTTACTAGCCTATGAGAAAGAGCGAACAACTCTACTGGGAGATGGCAGGTCACCCTTATCAAGCTTAATTGCTGAGGCGGGTTTGGATGTTGCCCACGCTGCAACTGAACCCGTAGATTTTTTAACAGGAAGCAGTGTAAATCTTTTTGATGTCCCCAACGCTGGCCAAGCTATTTTGCTAGACTGGCGGCATAACTTAGGTCAAGGAGCCGTCCCGGTTCTAATTGACTTAAAGGATGATCACCCGGCGCTCAGTTTAGCGGAAAAAATTCAATCTGTGCTGGATCTCAAAATGGCAAGTATTGATTTAGTTGAAACCTCGTCCGGCTGGTATGTACTAGAGGCAAACAGTGGAGTTATGTTAGAACATCTCAGTCAGGTTCTGGATAGCGATGGTTTGTATGCCAAGACTATTTACGGTGCTGCTCTGGACGCTTTGTTTATGAGCATTTAGAGCGCAGCAATCCAACCAAGACTTTTACGCGCAGGCAATAACGCCCGTTGCTAACCCTTGGGAATAACAGGAGGCTCAATGAGCAAGTTAATATCCCCTGCAATCATAGTTGCGGGTTTAGGAATGGCGTTCGTCGTCTTCATATCAAATATTTTAGTTCAGACTTCAGTATTGCCTTTGGACAACTACTTCGGTGGGCAGTACTTTAACTATGCGCAGTTCACATTCCCCATAGCATTCTTAATCACCGACATTATCAATCGGACATTAGGAAGCAATAAGGCCTACGTGGTAATTGCGGCTGGTTTTATAGTCGGCGGCATCATGTCCGTACTAGCTGGGGATGTTCGAATAGGAATGGCATCAATGGTGGCTTTTGCTGTTGGCCAATTTCTAGACGTAACAATATTCAATCGCTTCCGAATCGCAGTTTGGTGGCTTGCACCACTAATTTCTTCTTTGGTGGCATCACTGATTGATACTTGGATTTTTTATGCGGGGGCTTTTTATGGACAAGACTGGCCTTGGCAAATTCAGGCTTGGATCGACTATGGCATTAAAGTTATCGTGGCACTCGTAGCTTTAGTCCCTTTCCGATTAGTTGTTGCTCGGCTAATTGGACATCCTGTGGTGGCCCGTGAAGGTTAGTGATTTTAATTTTTCATTAGACGAAACGTTGATCGCTCAGCGCCCGGTCGAACCACGTGATTCTGCACGCTTACTTGACTTAAGTGGTGCATCAGAAGTTCACCGAACGGTTCGCGATTTTCCAGGAATAATTAGCTCTAGTGATCTTATCGTTGTCAATAATACCAAGGTGCTTCCGGCAAGGCTGTTCGGTTATAGAGATGCGGTAGCGATCGAAGCGACTTTGATGCGTCAACTAACTATGAGTCGTTGGTCAGCGTTAGCAAAACCAGGAAAGCGCATAAAGGTGGATCAATCAATCAGGTTTGATAACGGGTTAACCGCAAAAGTTTTGAATAAAGACGGGCCAGAAGTTATACTTCAGTTCAATTACGAAG
>CAXQZM010000072.1:0-11735 GCA_964228455.1 Alphaproteobacteria bacterium
TGGCCGCAATCCTCCAAAAGCCGAAATAACCTTGGGAACAGACTCAAAATCAAGATCATTTAGATCGTCAGACATACCCTTCCCTTTATGCAGTGCTCATGTGAGTACCGAGTCTAGATACCAATCAATGCACAATTCAAAGGTGGAAACCAAGTTCACCCGCGTGCCTGGGCAATTCTGATTGACGTATCTCTTTAGTCGCTCGCTCAGTGCAGCTACCACTGGAGGTATTTGCCCAAGAGATATAAGCTCACTCGCCACACGCTCACTTGTAACCAAAGCAGCTGCAATTTCTCCATTTTTTAATGCATTTTCTGCACGCGCTTGTCCCTCCAGGTCCGGCACTACCCGGTACACTGAGATCCGATTAAGCCTCGATAGTCTTTTATCTAACGGTTCCGCAACATCTTCTCCTGAGAACCAGATACCGGATTTCAACGGTAATTCAGATAAACTACTGACGGCTGGAGGATCAAAACTTTCTAAAACATTCAGACCTGCTTTAAGCGCAGAAGATCTAGTTTTGTCTCCTACAGTATATGCTTGAATTCCTGACCACTTTGACTCAAACCAAGACTGTACCTGCACTGAGGAAACTGCATTTTGAGACGTGAACAACGTGAAACTAGCAACCTCCGGCTCCTCAATTTTTAACGGAACAGTTTTTGTCAGAGGCGCAAAAACAAAATAGCCTGAATACCTCTCAACCTGGGATCTAGATTTTAAACTAAGTCGATCCTTCGAAAATGGCAGCAGAAGACTTTTCACACCTGCTCTAGTCCATCTGGTAAGCTAGTAAGAAGTTTGTGACCAAGCTTCTCCGCTGCATCAATTTTCTCAGACAAAATCAAGTCATCAAGCCTAATATTTCCATCAGCTCTCACGCCGTTTTCCCCCCAAGCAGTCGCTTGAAAGAAATTCTTTTCTAACAAGCAGGCCACTGGCTGCCGGCATGATGCCCCCAACCCCCGAACCAGCGCTCGCTCTATCATGAGCTCTTCAAACGTTGAGTAATGATTGATGCTCTCCCAATGAGGACCCGTGACACGAGCTTGTACTGCAATGATCCCTTGGCTTGGCGCGTGGAACCACGGAAGCTTATGAGTTGGCAAATTTGAGAGCAACTGCATTCGGTTAAGCCCAGCTTCGGCCAAGATAAGTGCATCGACTACTCCATTTTGCCATTTGGCGATCCTGGTCTGTAAATTACCTCTTATTGGCACCACTTTGAGATCTGGACGCGCCTCCCGAAGTTGAGATGACCGACGCAAACTTGAAGTTCCTATGACAGCGCCTTCTTCCAATTCTTCCAGACACCCTTTTTCAGAGATAAGCACGTCGCTTTTGAGATCTCGCTTCAATGCCGCAACAATCGGTAAATCTGGATCATCTAGCGCAGTCATGTCCTTTGCAGAATGAATTGCAGCCTGCACTGAACCTCCACGCAAAGCTGCCTCTAATTCTGCTGTGAAAATACCTTTATCACCAAGAGCTTGCAAGGGAACTTCTTGCTCCCGGTCGCCCTTTGTGGAAAAAGTCTCGGCGGAAGCCTCCATCCCCAGTTTTGATAGCGCTGAGATAACGATATCAGTTTGAGCTAATGCAAGCTTAGATGCGCGCGTACCAAGTTTCAGGTTTATAGTCATCGATTAATGCCTACCCCAGGAAAGCAGGGCATAGCAATGCGCAACACCTTACCTTATGACCCAAAAAATGATTGTTCTAGGACTAGAATCAAGCTGTGACGAGACAGCTGCAGCCATTGTAGACATGAGTGCGCCGCCCAGTTCGAGAATTCTGTCTAATGTTGTTCATAGCCAGATTGAACTTCATGCTAGTTTTGGTGGGGTAGTACCTGAAATTGCAGCTCGAGAGCACTTAAGTTGGATAAACTTGGTAATCCCCGAAGCACTAAAGCAAGCAGAAGTAGGATTCGATGGCTTAGACTTAGTCGCCTCAACTGCTGGGCCCGGTTTAATTGGAGGATTAATCATCGCGTCGGTTGCTGGTCGCGCTATAGCTCAGGCATGCGGTTGCGCCTATCAGGACACCAATCACTTAGCGGGCCACGCACTAACCGCGAGGCTTACCGACGATCTACCTTTCCCGTACCTATTATTATTAGTTTCTGGCGGACATAGCCAACTGATAGTAGTAGAAGGACCAACGCAATATAAAATACTAGGCAGCACTATTGATGACGCAGTCGGGGAAGCTTTTGATAAAGTCTCCAATCTACTAAATCTACCTTTGCCCGGAGGCCCAGCGTTAGAGAAATTAGCCAAGTCTGGAGACCCGCATCGCTTTGACCTCCCTATCCCCTTAAAGAATAAGCCTGGCTTTGATTTTAGCTTCTCAGGGCTTAAAACAGCCGCTCGACGGGCATTAGAGTTGATCGAAGAACCAACTGAGCAGGATAAAGCTGACTTAGCAGCTAGCTTCCAAGCTGCAGCAGCTCAGAGCCTAAGCCACAAAACAAAAGGTGCTATGAAGTTTTGCACTGAATCATATGGCCGCTCTCTGCCTCTGGCAGTTGCAGGGGGTGTCGCGGCAAACGAACTAATTCGCAAAGACCTGCAAGCACTTGCGGAGAGCTATGATGTTCCTCTTACTGCCGCGCCGTTGGACCTTTGTGGTGACAATGCAGCAATGATTGCTTGGGCTGGCGGAGAGCAATGGCAGGGTAAGTCTTCCATTGATTGGAGCTTTGCACCTAAACCAAGGTGGCCGCTTTCTGAATTAAGCCAGGAATAGCTTCGCGTTTCCATAACAAGACTGGAATTGCCTAGTATCCTGCATTCCAATCGACAAGATTGGACAGTGGCTTGTTAGCCTCAATTTCAGCTAATGCCCGCTTTAAAGCCCTAATACCGCTCTTGGGGTGCGTAATTGCCGCGATATGGGGAGTGATCGTGATTTTAGGATGTATCCAAAATGCGTGCTCAGAAGGTAGAGGCTCAACCTGAAATACATCTAAATATGCCTCGCTGAGCTGCCCTGATGATAGAGCTTCCAGCAAGGCGTTCTCATCGACAGTAGCGCCTCGCCCAGCATTAATAATCGCCGCACCCTTTTTCATGGATGAAAAGAACTCCGTACCCATAATTTGGTAAGTATCTCTCGTGCTAGGGAGCAAGTTAACAACCATATCTGCGCGCCCTACCAAAGCCTTCAGCTCGTCTGATCCGTGAACCAAGTGCAAATCCTCGACTTTCTTGTACCGTCGCGACCAGCCAATCACTTGAAAACCTAATTTCTTAAGCATTCGTGCTACGGGAAGCCCTATCTGTCCTAATCCAAGTACCGCAATTGTTTTATTGGGGGAGGTTTCTATAGGTTTTGCTTCCCAACGCTTTTCAAGTTGCTCATTCGCGAAAAACTTAGCCTTACGAAGAATACTTAAGCAAGCCCACACGACGAAGTCGATCATTCCTTGCGTCAGTCCTGGATAAACCATTCGTACTAAAGGCACATGGCGAGGAAAGTCAGGATCAGACATGACAATGTGGTCAACGCCAGCGCCAACTGAAACCACCAGCTTTAAATTGGGTAGCGATGCCAAAAAACCAGGAGCAGGTTTCCAAACAAGTGCAGCGGTTACTCTATCTAAATCTAAATTTGAGCGACCAATTTGAACGTCGAACTGAGGAAGTCCGTTTTGCGCGGCATCTCTCCATAAAGGGGCAAGAGAGGCACTGTCCCGGATGTATAAAACAGGGCGGGTGTCTGCCGCCAACCGCTTAACCTTCAGCTGCGTCGTCTGCTACCGGACACTCAGGGAGTTCTGCTCCGGACATGCTATAAAGATAAGCAATCACATTTGCACGTTGACGTGTCTTTGAATTATCCCAACCCGCAAAATTCATTGCAGTGCCGGGAACGTAAGATGAAGGCTTATAGAGGAACTGGTTGAGAGTATCTTGTGACCACTCACCACCAAATGATTTTAACGCAGACGAGTAACCGCCAAAATCAGTTGAACCTGTGGCTCTTCCTATCAAACCAACCAAATGAGGCCCTTGCCCGTGGACTTCATTTTCAAACTGATGACACGCTGCGCAGTTTGCTTTGGCGATTGTCGCGCCAATTTCAACATCTGCCGAAGCAAGCATTTCACAAACTTCTGAGGGAATTTCTGGGGCCGCAGCAACAACTGCGCCATCTAAAGAGCCAATGATCGGATAATCCTTTCCCGCCTTTTGATGGTGAAAGAAGAAATGGTTCACAAAACTGACAGACAAGATGATCCCAACACCTGTCAGAATTGCCATCAAAATCATGTTGCTATTTTTGCCCATTGGAAGTCCTTGATCTGGATATCACGAGTGATTCGCCCCTGCCCTTAGCGATGGTAGAGCAGGCAAACAAGCAACGCATTGATACATCACTGCAAAAATCCATCAAAACTGTTGCACAGGTCGCTCGGCTGTGGCCTCTATAAGTTATGACAAATACTCAAATTTTCTCAGACCGGACGGGTCGTGTGGCATTTCAAGGCGCACTGGGGGCTAATTCTCACAATGCCTGCCAACAGACTGTTCCCAACATGGAACTCTTTCCCTGCATTGATTTTGATCGCGCCTTTGAAGCTTTAACCACAAAACAAGTGGATCTTGCTGTAATTCCAATTGAGAATTCGAGTGCTGGGCGAGTTGCAGATATGCACCGCTTGCTGCCTGATAGTGGCGTTAATATCGTTGGCGAACATTTCTTACCTATTCACCATACTCTCGTTGCTCGCCCAGGATCTATCAAAAGCAAATTAACTGAAGCGCTATCGCATGAACAAGCGTTATCGCAATGTCGTGCTTACTTGGAGCATAATAAACTTACGCCTGTGAAATTCAGCGATACCGCAGCAGCTGCGCGATGGATTTCTGAGGAAGGCGAGGATCATCAAGCCGCCATCTGTCCGGCACTTGCAGCAGAAATATACAACCTTCAGGTAATTGATTCACAGATTAACGATCGCGCGGCAAATACTACTCGCTTTCTTATTCTGGCCAATGAGTCAGAAACCCCAGCTCAAAATATTCCGACCGTTACTTCAATGTTGATCCGCACAAAATCTGAACCGGCATCGCTGTACAAAGCGTTAACAAGTTTTGCGACTTTGGGAATAAATATCACCAAACTTGAGTCTTATCACGTTGGAGATCGATTTGATGTTGCTCAATTTTACATTGACGTCATGGTCCACCGAGACAGCCCAGAGTTTGCGATTGCACAAAGAGATCTGGAGTATTTCTGTGTTGAAGGTGGAGTAAGAGTGATGGGCACATATCCCGCAGCAGCTTATAGATTTGCAGAATCATGATCCGGTTGCGGTTTTTTGCTAGAGATATTGAGAGCACTGCTCGAGAGCTTGCCACCCTCAATTTAATTGAGTTTTGAGTACGATGACAAATGAACGCACATTGGTCGTTGATGAAGTTGAACTAGCATTCAACCGACATCAATCAGATTCTGCAAAAGTTGGCATAGTTTTCTTAGGTGGTTTTGCTTCAGATAAAGAAGGTTCAAAGGCACTAGCTCTCGAGTCATTAGCAATTGAATGTGACTTTGATTTTTTAAGATTTGATTACCTGGGCCATGGTAGAAGCGGCGGTGATTTTAAGACTCAAGGATGCATAAGTCGCTGGTTGCGAGATGCAATTGCGATGCTTGATGAGCAAACTTCAGGACCTCAAGTGCTGGTTGGGTCATCAATGGGAGGTTGGATAGCCCTGCTTCTCGCATGCCGTCGCCCAGAGAGAGTTAAAGCCATAGTAGGTATCGCAGCGGCAGCAGACTTCGCCATTGAGCTTACCCCCGAAAAGCTAGGTTCGAGAGCATTGAAAGAGATCCAAGATAAAGGTGTCTATTATGAGGATACCCCTTATGGACCTGATCCTTACATTTGGACCAAACTGCTCTTCGAAGATGCTAAATCTAATCAAGTCTTAACTGGTAGTCTGCGGCTGCCCTGCCCTCTAAACTTAATTCAGGGGAAAAATGATCCCGATGTCCCATGGCAGCATGCGTTGAAGACACTCGAAAAAGTTTCAGCATCAAAAGCCAACTTAACTCTTATAGAAGACGGTGATCATAGGCTTTCGAGGGATTCGGACATTGAACTAATTTGTGAGATTGTTGAGCGCTATTGTTCAGAATAAATCACAGCGCGTCTACTCAGGACTTCTAGTGCTGATCGGGCGTGGAAAATTTCATGAACTCGGCGGCTACTTCCCTGTAGACGTCAGCCTTGAAGGGTACAATTCGCTCTACTGCAGTATTCAAGTCAGTCCATATCCACCTGTCAAATTCAGGATCTTTGGTCTCTATGTTTATCAAACTATCTGGCCCATCTAATCGAAATGCGAACCAGCGCTGCGCCTGGCCTCTATATTTCGCAGCGATCTTTCCACGTTTGATTGCGTGAGCATCAAAATCGTAAACTAACCATCGATCTATAGCACCCAAGAGGGTGACTCTCTCACGAGTAACGGCTGTCTCTTCAGTGAGTTCCCTATATGCAGCATCCAACGGCTCCTCCCCTTGATCAATGCCACCTTGAGGCATCTGCCAACCATGCTCAACATACATCCCGCGTCTGTGAGCTAGAAAAATCTGACCAATGCGGCTGAATAAAACAATGCCCGCACAAGCGCGGTATCCGTCAGGAACACCCTGCACTAATCTAATTTCCTAATTGCGAGCTAAGTGATAGGGCCTCAATTAGATCAAGCGCCCGTTCAAGTTGATAATCAAGGAGTTGCTCTACTCGACCATCTCCATCTTCGTCAGTCTCTTCAAATTCGGGACGAACCGCTTCGCCAATTTCTGGGCGATCTTCAAGACCATCAATTGGACTTGTCTCTTCGGTATTTTCAGCGCCCAGTGAGTTACCTAAGTCTTCCTCACGGTATGCTGGTTCGCCGTCCAAGTACTCGATCGTTGCGGCTCTAACTTCAATATCTGGAGTAACGCCGACGCCTTGAATCGATTGACCACTAGGTGAGTAATATCTCGCTATTGTTAATTTTATGCCCGCTTCCTGACCCAACCGATAAAGTTGCTGAACAGAACCTTTACCGAACGATCTTTGACCCATCAAAATTGCACGGCCATTATCCTGTAGAGCAGCCGCCACAATTTCTGAGGCTGATGCTGACCCGCCATCAATCAGCACGACCACCGGCAAGCCCCCGGTGATATCACCTCTCTGGGCACGAAAGCGCTGATCTACCCTTCCATCTCGCATTTGAGTAGTGACGATATCGCCTGAGTTTAGAAAAGCATCCGCAACAGCAACGGCACCTGATAGTGCCCCCCCTGGGTTAGAGCGCAGATCGAGAACGAAACCTGATATCGCCTCGTCTTCTGACGTCATTAATTTTGCTATGGTTTCCTCTAATTCCTCGCCAGTTCTCGCTGAAAAATTAGATATACGAATATACCCAACATTTTTGCCTTCAACTCGCGAAAGCACCGATGTCTCTGGGATAGTTCCGCGCGTAATCGTGAGCTCGAAAGCCTCCTCAGTAGACTCACGGAAAACGCGAATGGTTATATCTGTCCCAATTTCGCCGCGCATTATGTTTACAGCTTCGTTAAGGGACTTTCCAAACACCGGCTCTCCATTCAATTCAGTGATCAGATCACCTGCTTTCAGGCCCGCGCGGAATGCAGGAGTTCCGTCAATTGGAGCTATCACTCTGACAACATCCTGATACATATCAATCTGGATTCCTAACCCGCCAAAATTACCTTTCACCCCTTCAGTCAAAGACTGTAAATCATCGGGTGAAAGATATGCTGAATGAGGATCAAGGTCCTGCAACATACCATCGATCGCCGCCTCGATAAGCTCGCTCTCGCTCACCTCTTCGACATACAACTGCTGCACCATCTGAAGCGCCTGCTGGAAGCGCCCTAGATCGGCCTCAGTCTGCGCGTATGCAGAGGACAAGCCAAAATAGACCAATGCAGCTAGCTTCAAAATTTTACGAATGAATTTCATGAAACCAACTTAGCGCCGGTTAAAGCAAGGTAAAGAGTAACTGCGAGTTCGATTACTAATCCGTGTTTATAAGTGGGAGCTCATCTAAAAACCAACGATCAGGATCAACCTCAACACTATCAACGATAAGGTTGTAGATAACCCTAGTACTCCCATCATTTCGAGGCCGCGCTCTAGCGATAGCTTGCCCTTGAATAACAGACACCCCATCAATCAAATTGGTATCAAGCTGCCCAGTAATTAGCGACAATGTGAGACCACCATCTTCGGCTATGTGCTCGATAGAAATTTGTGTCCTTCCAGCACTCAGCGGCTGTACCAAACGAACGATACCTGCAAAAGGTGCGCGGATGAGATCACCACCTATAGCTAAATAAGTGATGCCAAATGTCGGGGTTGAGCCGGTAGTTGATTCCTGAACCCCAAGAAGAACAGGGCGCTCTATTGGTCTGGTCATTACTGGACTTGGTTCATTAGGCAAAGCTGCCAGGCCATCGGCTACTGAGCCGTGGTCAGGTAGACATAGTTCCCTTGAAATATCGCACTGGTTTTGGTTAAGCCTGCTGTATGAGGTCAAGAATGTAACTAACGCTTGTGCTCTGGCTTGTTCAAGCGGGCTCACCCCTGGAAGAAGCGGCAATACCTCTGGCAACAGAGAGACTCTGCTATCATCAAAGTCTGCTCTAGCACTAGAAAATAGCAAGCAGCAGAATGCCGCTATCAGGCATCGGACCACAAATTAACTCCAGTCATATCATGCGGCTTTGTGATACCCATTAAAGAAAGCAGTGTTGGAGCTATATCCGCGAGACGACCATCAGACAGCTTACCGCTATCTGTGCCAACGTAGACAAGAGGGACCGGTGATAAAGTATGCGCGGTATGAGCAACGCCTTCGTCTTCATCCCACATTATCTCTGCATTGCCATGATCAGCCGTAACAAGAGCTTTCCCACCTACTTTTTTGAGCGCGACTAAGAAAGAGCCAAGAGCTTTATCAACAGCTTCACAAGCCTTTATAGCCGCGTTTAAATCGCCTGTATGTCCCACCATATCTGGATTGGCAAAGTTACAAACAATGAGGTCATAGCTCCCCGATAGAACTGCAGAGTTAAGTGAATCAGAAACACCAGAAATCGACATTTCAGGCGCCAAATCATAGGTCGAGACTTTAGGGCTTGGAACTACATTGCGATCTTCACCGGGCCATTCTGCCTCTCTGCCCCCATTCAAAAAGAAGGTCACATGCGGGTATTTTTCCGTCTCTGCTAAATGGAATTGTCGCTTGCCAGCACTAGAGGTAACCTCTGCTAAAGTGTTGGTAATATTCTCTTTTGGAAACAACGTTCGCATTTCTTTATCAAGATCGTCAGCATAGGGTGCCATTCCTAGAACAGCGCTAAAGCTAAGATTCTTAAAACCTGGGGTCCCCTTCTTGAACAGGGCACGCAACAACTGCCTCACCCTATCACTGCGGAAATTAACACAAGCCAGTGCGTCCCCATCTTGCATCCCGGTGAAACCATCTACGACAAACGGCTCTATGAATTCATCGCGATCGGCCATCTCCAGCCTCTCAGCTACATTTGAAACTTTAGGACCTGCGGCATCTCGCATTACCTCTAATGCTCTTCCCGTTCTCTCCCACCTATTATCGCGATCCATCGCGTAAAACCGCCCAGAAACTGATCCAACTCTAGCCCGAAAATTCAACGTCCTTTGTAACTCGATAAAGCATCGATTAGCGATAGCTGGGGCTGTATCTCTTCCATCAGTAATTAGGTGTAAAATTACCTCGATCCCTTCAGCATTCAGAGCGTTGGCCATTTCCGCTAGGTGGCGTTGATGAGCATGAACTCCCCCCTCAGACATCAAGCCAACTAAATGAAGTCGTCCACTACCATTTATAGTCTGAGCAATGGTTTCCTTGAACACATTTCTCGACCATGCAGTGCCATCTTCAATTGCGCGATCTATTCGTGGCAAGGTCTGCATCACCACTCGACCTGCACCAATATTAAGATGACCTACTTCAGAATTACCAATCTGACCTACTGGTAATCCAACGTCTTGTCCGCTTGCAGATAATAAAGCGCGAGGGCACGTTTCCCAAAGGCGGTCAAAGTTTGGAGTTTTGGCAAGTCTCGGAGCATTATAAGAGGTATTTTCGCGATGGCCCCAGCCATCAAGTATTAGTAGAGCAGTTGGATGTTTTTTTGTCATCTCTGGCCCTATAAAATAAGGATTAACTGACTTGCCAGAGCATAAAGTCGATTATTACTAATCACACTATTAATTGTGCCATGAATAAGCGGTATTTCACCCAATTCTTTCGCTACGAGCCCTGCCTCAGGTATGTCAAAGTCTGGCTCTCGGCGCTGATCGCTTAAGAATATTGCCGCGCGAGGAGTGCTCCCAGCTCGAGCTAAAAGCTCTCGAACTCCGAGTTTCAATGTATTGGCAACATGAGCTCCATTACGTCGAGCGAATGAGATGGGCATTCCAGGAAGAACTTCATCCTCTATTGAGAAGGATCCACTGCGTTGACCCAAGCCATTAATGCGTCGAACTAAAAAGTCTTGAGGCTCTGCGGATGAGACAGGGAAAGCCGTGTATAAAAAACTTGGAATTTGCTCTATCTTTCGAGCCAGAATATCCCCCGCTACTTCTCTTAAAACGTCCAAAGCGGGCCGGCTATCAATTTCATGCACGACCTGACCTTCCGCAGCTGTGATCGCAAAATCACCAGCCAAACGTTCGACTCCTGGTAGCGTTCTCGATATCACTGGCGCAGATAGGCCGAAGCTCATACCTATTGGGCCCCTGTAGGAACCGGAGGGCGCACCCATCGCTCCAACTAGAAAGGCCTCTCCAGCTTCATGTATCCAATTAGCGCGCTGAGCAAAGAAGGGCGTTCTCGGATCCATAACTACCAGCCGCGTGCCCACTTTATGTTCTGTGCGCATCGCTTCAGCGAGCGCATCAAATGACCAATCATTTAGCGGCCCAAAACTTGCCGCCTCAACATTTCCAATAAGGACTTGAATTTTGGCTTCATTTCCTTCTGAACCTAAGACTGGAATGGCCAAAACTGGGCCGCCCAGCTCTGCTGCAAGCCACTCCGCCACTTTATCTATCAATGCCTGGCCACATGCCTCGTCTGCCAGAATAAAGCCTGTATTAGCTGCCGGTGGGGCACTTGCGACGCCAACTTGCATCTTCTGGATCAGAGCATCAGCCCGAGAAGCCGAATAGGATGCAGCAAAAAACGAAGGAGTCATGGCTGAAGTACTTGCATTTACCACATAACGTGCCCATAATTTAAGAGTAAAGGCAAGCGTGAAATAACTGATTTTCAACGAATTCAGTGACTAAGCGTGATGCCTTGAGACACAACATAAGGAAAGTTTCTTTAATGTCTGATCGTTTAGACCTAAACCGCGCACGTACCGGCGTTGAAATTGATGCCGGACTTCAAGCTTACATGCGCCGCATCTTCGTCTACATGGGCGTTGGTGTTGGTATTACCGGTGCCTTGGCGTATTTATTTGGCTCTTGGGGCGTAGCAAACCCAGTAGCCTTTATCTCAATGATGTCGGGACCATTGCGTTGGGCACTCCTATTATCACCATTTGCTATTATTCTTGTCATGAACTTTGGCTTAAACCGGCTATCTGTAACGGCACTCCAAACAAGCTTCTGGGCGTTCTGTGCAATTTTTGGCATATCCATG
>CAXQZM010000073.1:0-6835 GCA_964228455.1 Alphaproteobacteria bacterium
TGACGCCGCTCTCACCGAGTGGCGCTCATTAGTGACCTCGTAGACATAGCCGTCAAATGAATACTGATGCTTGGGCTCGTTAGTCTGACAGCACCCATAGGTCTATTCATCTGGATCATACTTTGGGGGTGCACCAGTCCAAACGCGTTGCAAAAGTTTATTAAGAGCACCGCGGTTCATTTTTCGTGGATTCCAATAGGGTGTGGTCATGATCTGATCAAGTATTATTTCGATACCACTCTCAGGCATACCTAAATCCTTTAAACTAGCATAAACTCCAATCTCTTTATTAAGGTTGTACAAACCCAAAGCTGCATTTTGGTCCCCGATAGAGGTTGCAATTGTTTCTACTGCTAGAGCCGCGGCCTTTGAATTGTAAGCAATCGCATGCGGCAAAACATTAGCGTGGATATCTGCATGCGGCAAATTAAAGGAACCGCCGATAGCATGACAAATTTTGTGATGTAATGCCATTGAGACTTGCCCTAGAACGATGGAGCAGAGCCATGTACCATAAAGAGCATTAAACCTTCCTTGTCGATCATCTAAATTTTGCACAACCTTTGGGAGTGCTTCGCGTAATACGGATATCCCTTCTGCAGCTATGAGTTTAACTATGGGATTTGTATTCTTTGCATAAAGCGCTTCAGCGGCATGAGCGATAGCGTTTATACCGGAAGCCGCAGTGAAACGAGCTGGAAGAGTATGGGTCAGCGCGACATCGTAGATAACTGTTTCAGGCAGAACTTTTCTTGACGTGATAGTAGTTTTTAAACCATTTTCGGTTTGCCCTAAGTAAGGAGACATCTCTGATCCAGCGTAGGTTGTTGGTATGACCAGCTGGGGACAATCTGTTCTTAGGGCTATTGCTTTGCCCAAACCAATTGTTGACCCGCCGCCGATGGCGACAATGCCATTGGCTTTTTGAGCATGAAAAAATGTTAGAGCATCTTCCGTAACATTCACAGGTGTATGCATTTTGGCGAAAGGATAGACGCCTGCGCTAATTGACCCCAAAAGCTCAGAAATCTGATTTCCCTTCTCTTTCGATCCTGGTGTTGTCAGAACGATAGCCCGTTTTATGTCGAGTTTTTCAACTTCAGCGCGAACGCGATCCAGCGTCTCATAGCCGAAAATCACATGGGCGGGCAGGCCGTTATACTCAAATATACGAGTCATGAGGGTATACCATTTTCATAAAACCTTCCTTTTAGGCATCTCTCAGCGCAGCAAATTTGATTACTCAATGTCACTGATCTTGCAGCTAGGGGTTAAGCCGATTTATAGCTTGATTTTTTATTTATAATGCATAATACGGTATGATCAAATGATTTCTTGTATTAATGAATGGAGAAAACCTGTGGAAGATATTTTAATTCCTGTGTCGGGGGGCTTGATGCGGTCATTACTCTACACGCCAAAAACTACGCCTGCTCCTGGCGTTGTAGTCCTACAGGAAATTTTTGGTGTGAACGACTTCGTAAAATGGATATCAGATAAGTTGGCGGATGATGGGTTTACTGTGATCACTCCAGATCTGTATCATCGCATCGAACCTGGGATTAGTCTGGGATATGATGAGGTCAACCTGGCAAAAGCCCTAGCGTATTATAAATCGTTAGATCAGCAAGCAGCTCAGGACGATGCAGAGGCTGCTGTAAATGCGTTGCGGTCTCATGATCTATGCACAGGGAAAGTCAGTGCGGTTGGCTTTTGCCTTGGTGGGAAAATAGTTTTGAAAGCTGCTGCAAAAGGCTTGTTGGATGCTGGAGGGGCTTTCTATCCTGTAGAGGTGCCCACATATAAGGAAAGGCTGGGTCAAATTAGCTGCCCAGTGCAGGTTCATCTCGGCAGTGAAGATCCTCACTCACCTGAAGAAACGCGTGATATTCTGAGTGCAGCTATGGATGTGCTAGACGGAGGGGAATATCATCTTCATTCAGGAGGTAGGCACGGTTTTTTTAACCCTATAAGAGAAACCGCCTACCACCCTGAAGCGACTGAACGTGCTTATTTGGATTTACTGAGATTCTTGCGTGAACATCTATAACTTAATCTTAGATCATAAATAGTAGGTTAAAAAATGACAAAAAATACTTTTGAAGATGGGCTTAAGATTCGAAGAGAGGTTATGGGCGATTTCTATGTTGATCGTGCTCTTGAAAATCTTTCAGACTTTAATCGAGACCTCCAAGACTTTGTGACACGACATTGCTGGCACGATGTTTGGGGACGGCCCGGTCTTGAGAGAAAGACAAGAAGCCTGCTCAACATTGTAATGATGACTGCTTTGAACAGATCCCATGAACTTGAAGCGCATGTTATTGGCGCAATTAACAATGGATGCACCACCGAAGAGATTTCTGAAGCATTGCTGCAAGCGACGGTTTATTGCGGCTTTCCCGCTGGTATTGACGCATTTCGAACCGCAAAATCAATTTTGGAAAAGAATGGGTTGCTTTCAGGCAAGAATGAGGCGACCTAAATCATGATGAAAATTGGTTTCGTTGGGCTTGGGATGATGGGAAGGCCGATGGCGTCCTGTCTTGTCTCATTAGGTCAATACAAAGTAATTGGATATGACATATCAATTGAAAATATGGAGGCGGCAGCAGAATTTGGTGTTGAACAACATGCGGGTTCTCTGTGTGAATTAGCAGAGATAACTGACCTGATAATACTGATGCTTCAAAATGGAGATATTGTTCGAGAAGTTGTTCTAGGCGGTAAAGAGGAAGGACTTATCAAGGGCCTTAAAAGTGGCAGCATTATTCTCGATATGTCCTCTGTCTCTCCTTTCCAAACGCAGGAGCTTTCTGAAATACTTGCAGCCGATGGCATAAGGCTCGTCGATGCACCAGTATCCGGCAATGTAAGCAAAGCACGTACCGGACAACTGGCTGTCATGGTGGGGGGTGATGCTGAAGCTATTGAATATGTAATGGGTCCACTCAACGCAATGTCGCGCCAAGTGACTCACGTTGGGCCTGTTGGGTCAGGGCACGCGATCAAATCTCTGAATAACCTTTTGTCGGCATCAGGATTAATTGCCGCCGGAGAAGTGTTACTAATCGGAAAGAAGTTTGGCTTGGATAGTCAAATTATGCTAGATATTCTTAACGCCTCTACAGGACGCAACAATTCTACTGAAAATAAGATAGGTCAATTTGTTCTTTCTCGCAAATTTGATGGTGGATTTGCATTAAACCTGATGGCCAAGGATCTAGCTATAGCACTCGACGTAGCTAAAAGGTGTGGTGTTCCTAGTAAACATAGTGCCCTAACCCGAGAAATGGTAGATGCTGCCAATTCAGAAGAGGAGCCAGGTTCCGACCATACAGCGCTAATTCGGTGGCTAGAGAAGCTGTCGGGAGTTGAATTGGACCAATAGCCAATTAAGTTAATTTGGCTTTTCGCTTCATTGGCTTTGTGATTGGCTCCTCTATACGTTGCCTTGTGAGTTCTCTTTGCGCCACTAAAGCAACCGACTCAATATGTTCAATAAATGCTCGCTCAGCGGCAACGGCATCTTGTTTTTCAATGGCCTCAAAAACTTTGGAAAGTTCGTTTACAGCGTTAGGCAGCCGGCCCGGTGCAGATAGAGTTGTCAATCGCAAAACTGCTACTCTAGTATGAATGCGGTCTAACATCCCTCGTAATGGTTCATTGTTAATTGCATCAAGGACTCTATCGTGAAAATCAGAAACCCCTGCCAGTACCGCACGTACATCTTCTTCAATTGCTGCGGCCTTAATTCGCTCGAATACCCTGAGCACTGCGGAAATTTCGCGCTGCGTCGCC
Source organism: Alphaproteobacteria bacterium (assembly GCA_964228455.1). Taxonomy (GTDB): domain Bacteria; phylum Pseudomonadota; class Alphaproteobacteria; order UBA7985; family UBA7985; genus CAXQZM01. Next base: position 3,802 of record CAXQZM010000073.1, read on the forward strand.
ATCTCTACAAATTTTTTTGTTGCAAGACCCGCCAAAATGCCCCTGATTTCATAAACTTGAACAGCTTCTGCAGGGGATAAAGTCGATACGACGGGACCGATCTGCGGAATATTTTCAACCAACCCTTCGGACTCGAATTCTCGAAGAACCTCACGAATGATGGTGCGACTTACATTGTATCGTTCACAAAGCTCACGCTCTAGTAGCCGGCTGCCTGGAGGGTAAACCATGTCTGCCAAATCAGTTTTTAATTCCTGTGCCACTTCCTGCCGGAGGGGAGCCGCAACTTTTGGTCTTCTCATATTTGCTCTTTCTTTTTCATTTTAATAACGCATCTCAAAGAGAGTATATCGATATTATCATAATTTTAAATAAAGAAAACATTTGTCAAATATTTCTCGTAATTATTCCAATATAAAAAGAAAAATAAAGCATTTAATGCTCAGATAATACACATAGTTTAAAATATTGCATAATACAGTAATATGATTTAATGAATGAGTCGAACAGTTTATGAATTGAAGGGGGAGACTTCATGTTTAAATCTACTTTGCAGGCCTGGGCCTTGATAGTTACCGGTGCCTTTATTGCACCAATTGCATCCATAGCAGAAGTTGAAGGTCCAAAAGTTAATTGGGATCTCAACGCACATGGGAATTCTCGTGCGCTAACCCGCGGGATTGAAGCCATGTCTAAGTATGTTTCGGAGCAATCTGGCGGTAATTTTACTATTAAAATACACTACGGTGGAGCTCTTGGAAAACCACAAGATAATATCGATAGTATCAAGCTGGGCGCATTTGAGATGGGTCTTTGGAGCTCTGCCTGGTCACCAGCAAAAGCTCCTGCGCTGTCGGCACTGACATTGCCCTTCCTGCCTCTTGAGAATATCGATGAGGTTGCGCGAGTCCACCAATCCTTTCTTAAACATCCAGTTTTGGTTGAGGAGGCAGCTAAGTGGGGAGCTATCTATTTAACAACGCAACTTATTCCCGAGAGTAGTGTGATGGCCAAGGGGGTTACTCCAAAAACTCTGGACGATCTGAAAGGCTTGCGTATCCGCATTATTGGAAATGGTGCACGAGTTGCTGAGCTGCTTGGTGCAACGCCAGTGTCAATCCCAGGTTTTGAAACTTATCCAAGTATGCAGCGGGGAACAATGGACGGAGTTTCTTTCCCAAGCTATGGCTATTCCGCTTTTAAGGTTGACGAACTCTCCGACTGGTACTCGGATGATATCAAGTTTGGTCGCCTTGTTACAGTTTCTCTTGTGAGCAAGCAGGCATTTGAAGAGTTACCTGCGCAATACCAGCAGCTTTTGGCGGATTCTATTTCCGTTGCACAGGGTGCATTAAAAAATGCTTATGGAGGGATCGAAGAAGTGAATTTCCCCAAATGGAAAGAGATGGGAATAGAAAGAGTTAGCTTTGACCCTGTTGCTATCAAAAAAATGGAAACAGAAAACTCTGAATCCATCTATGCTGACTGGATCGCATCTGCAAGCGAGCGAGGCGTCCCTGCTAAGGAACTACTGGATTTTCTTTTGAGTGAGGCATCCGATAAATAGACATATTCCAACCAAAAATATTTAGGGGCGGTGACTCAATTGATTTCTGCCCCCCTTCGCATCAATGTTGGGCGTATGTATTAAAGGTAGCGACAATGCCAAAAGATCAGAAAAAGCTAACCAACGGGCTTAAAGTTGTTGATCTCGGCCTTCAAAAAGTTGAGTTTAGCACGGCATCTATAGGAGCAGTTGTTGTTTTTTTTATGATGCTAGCTGGAACAGCTGAAATTTTTCTGCGCTCACTTTTCAATTCTCCCATCCCAGGGTATCTTGAGGCGGTGGAAGTCAGTATCGTTGCGTTTGCCATATTGCCAATATCTTATTGTTATCAACGCGATGGCCACCTAAAAATGGATTTAATAGTACGTCGTTCTTCTGGGCGTCGTATGTGGCTTTTTAAAACGTTTGGCACTGCTACTGCCCTCGCGTTTATTCTTATTATTATACCTTATGTATTTGACTTCTACCGCAATTCACTTGTTCTGGGAGACTCCACAATGAACATGGAATGGCAAATTTGGCCGTCCAAACTTGCCGCGGTTGCAGGCCTTAGCATCCTTGCAATGCGTTTAGGGATTGAGCTCATTGCTAGCCTGCGGATGATTGCCGATCCGGACGCTGCGGAAATAGCACTGCCAAAACAGGCAGACCCTCTCAAAGATGCAATCGACTGAGGTGACATGATGATGGATGATATCACTGTTGGCTATTTGGGCTTTCTCGTTCTCATATTGCTGGTTTTTCTGGGCGTGCGTATTTTCATCGCTGCGGGTCTAGTTGGCTTTCTTGGACTGCTGTATATGAAAAATTGGAAAGTTGCTGCTGGCGTCGCAGGTATGGCACCCCATTCCGAGGTTTCAAACTTTACGCTTTCCGTTCTTCCCATGTTTATTCTTATTGGTTTCTTCGCCCACCATTCTGGGATGGTAAAGGGCGCTTACCGCTTTGCAAAGGCCTGGCTTGGCTGGCTACCCGGCGGTCTGGCGATTGGCACTGTATTTGCCACTGCGTCCTTTGGAGCGGTTTCCGGTGCCAGCAGCGCTACGGCAGCAGTCTTTTCCCACATTGCCATACCTGAAATGCTCAAGAACAAGTATCAACCAGCAATCTCTGCTGCTGTAGTTGCTGCCGGTGGTACGTTAGCCTCTTTAATCCCACCATCAGCAATACTCGTAATATATGGAATTATCGTAGAGGAATCTGTCGGAGATCTGCTCCTAGCTGGCTTTATCCCCGGTGTAATAACAGCACTCATCTATATTTTTCTGCTAGTTGGTATTTTCAAAGTTAAACCAGAGCTTGGTCCATCAATCACAGGCATTTCTTGGGGTGAGCGTTTTGCATCGATTGGAGACGTGCTGCCGATCATAGTAGTAATTTTCATCATTATGGGCGGTATGTATACTGGTTGGGCAACACCGACGGAAGTAGGCGCTCTCGGTGCCTTTATTGTTTTCATGATTGCAT
>CAXQZM010000074.1:0-18360 GCA_964228455.1 Alphaproteobacteria bacterium
GCTCTAGCGGACGCTGCCCGCGACGCCGGACTTAAATTCTAGAGAAGGGCTTGTAGTATTATGGCAAGAGCACCAGAAGGTAATCGTCGTGAGCGTCGCGAAAATCGTGATGCAGCGCCCGAGCTTATTGAAAAGCTAGTCCACATCAATCGTGTTGCTAAGGTTGTTAAAGGCGGCCGACGCTTCGGATTTGCTGCACTCGTTGTTGTGGGAGACGGAAAAGGAAATGTAGGCCATGGTCATGGCAAGGCAAAGGAAGTGCCAGAGGCAATTCGAAAGGCTACTGAGGCCGCGAAAAAATCTATGATTAGGGTAGCGTTGCGCGACGGAAGAACATTGCACCACGACGTCAAGGGTCGTTTTGGCGCAGGTCATGTCGTTTTACGTGCGGCACCTCCCGGAACAGGTATCATCGCGGGTGGCCCGAGTCGTGCTATATTCGAGGCACTTGGTATTGGCGATATTGTTGCCAAATCGGTGGGGACATCTAATCCATATAACCTAGTCCGCGCGACTTTTGCTGGATTGGCGGCATGTCAGTCTCCTCGCCAGGTGGCAGCTCGGCGAGGCCTCAAGGTAGCAGAGGTTACTCGAGCAAGATCCGGTAAAGCGGACGGTACTGCGGATTCTGCCCCAGCACCTGTGGAGTGAGGAGAGATATCATGGCGGAAAGTAAAGTATTGGTAACGCTGAAGTCCAGTCCGATTGGATGTACACAGAAAATTCGTGATACTATATTGGGCTTAGGTTTGAAGAAGCGACACCAAACTCGTGAGCTTGAGGATACCCCTGCAGTGCGTGGTATGCTCAGGAAAGTGGCACATATGATCGAGGTTGTAGAGGATTAGTAAATAGTATTATCTTGATCATTTTTGTGATCGAGAGAAATTCTCAAATTTAGCTTTGCATTGTAATAATTTAATCAGGCCTAAGCCGAGTAGTATAAAAGAAAGAACTGCGATATGAAATTAAATGAAATTAGAGATAATGAGGGCTCTCGAAAGGCGAAGAAGCGCATTGGACGAGGTGTAGGTTCAGGTACGGGCAAGACCTCTGGTAAAGGACACAAGGGCGCTAAGGCTCGCTCTGGTGTCTCTGTAAACGGTTTTGAGGGTGGGCAGATGCCTTTGCACCGCCGTTTACCGAAACGCGGATTTAACAATATCTTCCGGAAAAGTTTTGCTGAAATCTCTCTTGGCCGAATACAGGCGGCCATTGATGAGAAAAAGCTTGATACAGCCAACCCTATCACTGCTAAGGTGATTCAAGAGGCTGGCCTTATTCGTCGAGTAAAAGATGGTGTTCGGATACTTGGCTCGGGAAAGCTAACTGCTAAGGTGAATGTATCTGTGGCTGGCGCAACCAAGTCCGCGACAACAGCTATCGAAAAAGCTGGGGGAAGCGTTACCCTCATTACACATAAAAAAGGTCCTCGCACGGGGAAAACAGCGGTTAGTTAATCGCAAATGTTAAGTATCTATTGAAAAAGGGGCCAAGAGCCCCTTTTATGCTTTTATGGTGAATCTGTATTCGCTCGAGAAACTAATAGGGAGATCCTACTATGGCATCAGCCGCTGAGCAGTTAGCCGCAAATCTTAGCATGTCTAATTTAGGCAAAGCTAAAGAGTTGCGCCAACGTATTGTGTTCACTCTCCTCGCCTTGCTAGTATTTCGTTTAGGCATAGCAATTCCAGTTCCAGGTATTGATATTGCGGCTTTTAGTCAGTTGTTTTCCAACGTTACGACTGAAGGTGGTTTAGGGTTTCTGAGTCAGATCAACCGGTTCACTGGTGGCGCTCTTGGTTCTGGGTCAATTTTCACATTATCTATAATCCCTTATATATCTGCTTCCATAATCGTCACTTTGTTACGAGCTATGATTCCATCATGGGATGCTATGCATAAAGAAGGTGAAAGCGGGCGTAAGCAGTTAAACCAGTACACCCGCTATTTGACCCTTGTACTAGCTATGGTTCAGTCTTTTGGTATTTCGGTCGGACTCGAGGCGGGAGCACTTTTAGGTAATGTGTTGGTTCCAGAAGCTGGTGGTTGGGCGTTTCGTCTCTCCGCGATGTTGTCCATGACAGGGGGCACGATGTTTTTATTGTGGCTAGGTGAACAGATATCTGCACGCGGTGTGGGCAACGGAATTTCTTTGATTATCTACATTGGCATTATTTCAGGTCTGCCTGCTGCGCTTGGCGATGCGCTGGCAAATACTAATGATGCAGCTCAGCTGGCTCGGTCGCTTCTAACGCTTCTTGTGATCATTGGGCTGGTGCTTCTTGTGGTATTTGTTGAACGCTGTGTGCGTAAGGTGCCAGTTCAGTATCCTTCCAGAGTTCAAGGAAACAAGCAAATGGCAGCAAATAATCAATTTCTGCCTTTAAAGATTAACACCGCGGGCGTTATTCCAGCAATATTTGCTTCCTCTTTGTTATTTCTACCAACTACAGTTCTGGCGTTTAACCAAGGATCTGCAAACACCTGGGTGACGACCATTCTTGCATATTTGCAGCCTGGAACCTGGCTTTTCACCGCGTTATTTGGACTGTTAATTATCTTTTTTGCTTTCTTTTATACTTCCATCGTTTTCAATCCCGAAGATACAGCCGAGAATATGAAGAAAGCGGGGGGCTCTATTCCTGGTATCCGACCTGGTGGTCAGACGGCAGCTTACTTAGATTTTATTCTATCCCGCTTAACCGTCGTTGGTGGTCTATATTTGGCCTTTGTAGCTCTAGCACCAATGATCGCAGCAGATCCTTCTGCTGCAGGCCAGGCCTTTTTTGGTGGTACTGCAATATTGATTGTTGTCACGGTAACCATCGATCTTGTGTCTCAGGTTCAATCCTATTTGGTTGCTAATCAATACGAAGCAATTTTGCAGAAACAAAACTTGCGGGGAGGACCTATGGCGGCTGCATTGGGCGGCAACGAAGATGATAATGCGCCTAAACGGCAAGGCACGATTAGAAAACGCAAACCTCGAAAGTCTAACAGTCGCTAACAGGATGTCTCAAAGGATGAAAAATATTTTTATTCTTTTTGGTCCGCCAGGAGCTGGAAAAGGAACTCAAGCTGAGCGCCTTGTATCAGAGCATAGCTACGTTCAGCTTTCTACCGGTAACATTTTGCGCGCTGAAAAAGAATCGGGATCTGCCCTCGGAAAAGAATTAGCTGCCATCATGGACCGGGGCGATCTTGTGCCAGACGGACATGTCAATGATGCGGTAGCTAAGGCATTAGCGGCGGGCACTCCAGGCCCAGGATTTCTGTTAGATGGTTACCCTAGAACCATTGGCCAAGCGGAAGCTTTGGACCAAAACCTTTCATGGTTGGGGCTAAAAGTGAATGGAGTTATTGAATTAAAAGTTGATGATGCTGCGCTGACCGAGCGGATTTCCGGACGATTTACGTGCGGATCTTGTGGAGCCGGATATCATGATAGTTTTAAAGCGCCATTGAAACAAGACACATGTGATATTTGCGGAGCAAAGGGCTCATTCAAAAGACGATCTGATGATACCGCAGACAAGGTGAAAGTTCGTCTCCAAGCTTATTATAATGAGACACAGCCATTGCTAACTTTTTACCAGAGCAAGGATTTGGTGCAAGCTGTTGATGGAATGGTTCCGATGGAGCAGGTCTATGACAGTGTTGTGTCGGTCATATGTTCACGTCGAACTTAATTGTGATCAGGGCGTTGACATAACATAGGACAGGGCCTAGAGCCCGCGCTCCGACACGTTACAGGCGTTTATTTAAAGCAAACGCGCCCGGAGTCGTTTCGGGGTTTTGAATAGAAAATAATGAGGTTTAAATGGCCCGTATTGCAGGCGTAAATATCCCCTCTGGTAAGCGAGTTCACATCGCGCTTACCTACATCACTGGAATCGGAAACACTACTGCCAAGAAAGTGACTAGCGCGCTGGGAATCGATGAGAGCCGGCGCGTTAACGATCTTTCGGACGATGAAGTTCTGAAAATTCGCGAAATGATCGACGAGAATTTCACCGTCGAAGGTGAACTGCGCACAGAGGTTCGCATGAATATTAAGCGTCTTACAGATTTGGGCTGCTACCGCGGCAAGAGGCATCGGATGAAGCTGCCTGTTCGCGGTCAGCGCACACGTTGTAATGCCCGCACTCGAAAGGGTAAGGCAGTCGCAATTGCTGGTAAGAAAAAGTAGAAATTCGCTGACATCTCGAACTTGAGATGTTTTTTCGCTCGTTGATATCTGGGTCCTTCCGGCACAGGTGAAGAGTAACCATCTGCGAATGAATAGCAGATTGTATAGGAAGGCATAAATATGGCCACAGCCCCACGTGCCGGCGTTAAGCGCCGCGACCGTAAAAATATTCACACTGGCGTCGCACATGTGAATTCAACTTTTAACAACACGATTGTAACCATTTCGGACGTTCAAGGAAATGCTGTTTCTTGGTCCTCTGCAGGTTCGCAAGGTTTCAAAGGCTCTCGAAAGTCTACCCCCTATGCGGCGCAAGTCGCGGCAGAGGATGCTGGAAGAAAAGCCATGGAACATGGCATGAAGACCCTCGCGGTAAATGTTAAAGGCGCCGGCTCAGGCCGTGAGTCTGCTCTTAGAGCGCTGCAGTCGGTTGGTTTTACGATAACTGCGATTAAAGATGTGACACCTATTCCACATAACGGTTGCCGTCCTCGCAAAGCTCGCCGGGTTTAAGCACCCTTTTTAATCTATCTTGGCTCAAAAGGGCCAAGCAACTTGATCAACACCGCTGCGCGCATGGATATAGTGAGGTGCAGCACAACTTTAAGGGGACTTACCTTGGATTCATTGCTCCAAAAAAACTGGAAAGACCTTATCAAGCCTCAAAGTATCGACTTTGGCGGCGACGAACTAGCTTCGAAGGCACGTGTCATTGCGGAACCTCTTGAGCGCGGATTTGGCCTCACGCTGGGAAACGCACTTCGTCGCGTTCTGCTCTCCTCACTTCAGGGGGCAGCTGTAACTGCCATTCAAATTGATGGAGTACTGCACGAGTTCAGCTCGATCGCCGGTATCCGAGAAGATGTTACGGATATAGTATTAAATGTTAAGGGCATTGCCCTGCGCCTTCACTCAGATGGATCTCGCAGGGTACGGCTCAGAGCCCAAGGGCCCTGCGTGGTGACAGCTGGAATGATTGATGGCGGTGCAGATGTTGAAATTGTCAATGGCGATCAAGTTATTTGTACTCTCGATGATGGCGCTAACCTATCAATGGAGCTAACTGTAGACAGGGGTAAGGGGTATGTTGCTGCAGCTGCCAATCGTCCAGAGGATGCTCCTATAGGTTTAATTCCCGTTGACTCGATTTTTTCGCCGGTTCGAAAAGTTTCATACAAAGTCGACAATGCACGCGTAGGAAACGTTACTGACTATGATAAGCTGACCATGCAGGTCGAAACAGATGGTACGGTAACAGTCGAAGATGCTGTTGCTTTGGCCGCAAGGATCTTACAGGATCAGCTCTCTGGGTTTGTTAACTTTGAAGAGCCGCAATCCGCAACTGCATCAGATGAGCCTAAAGATGACCTCCCATTCAGCCGCCATCTACTTCGCAAAGTTGATGAGCTTGAGTTATCAGTTCGTTCAGCTAACTGTTTGAAGAACGATAACATTGTTTACATTGGAGATTTAGTCCAAAAAACAGAGGCTGAGATGCTTCGAACACCTAATTTTGGCCGAAAATCGCTGAACGAAATCAAAGAAGTATTAACACAGATGGGTTTGCACCTTGGTATGGACGTAGCGAACTGGCCACCCGAGAATGTGGAAGAGTTAGCTCGTAAAGTTGAAGATCCATTTTAAGTGATTATTTGGGGCGCTGTGGCGCCCCAAATTTTTTTGTCTAAATAGTTGCGGTAAGTGTTTTATTTAAAGTATTTGTACAAAATAGCGCAGTCCGAAGTATCATTTAGTTACGAAGATATATTTCTTGCTCTCGCCGCGGAGTCCGCTTAAGAGCGCCGCGACCTAACTGGCCTAGGTTTGGACCAGCACTAATAAATTGGTAGGAAAATCTGCCTTAACCCGCACAAAAGTGCAGATATGAAAAGGAGACACCCATGCGGCACCGTATGGCTGGACGTAAACTTAATCGTACGTCCCAACACCGAAAATCAATGTTCATTAACCTGGGCAATGCTTTAATTAAGCATGAGCAGATCAAGACCACTTTGCCAAAGGCAAAAGACCTACGTCGCGTGGTCGAACGGTTGATAACAATTGCAAAGAAAGGTGACTTGCATGCTCGTCGTGTGCTTTTGTCACGTATGGGCAACGACCGTGATATGGTAACAAAATTGATTGATGTAATCGGTCCCCGCTATTCTGACCGCAGCGGAGGTTACACTAGGGTCTTAAAGGCTGGTTTTCGTTATGGTGACATGGCACCCATGGCTTTTATTGAGTTAGTAGATCGCGATGTTGACGCGAAGGGTAAAGATTCAGGGCCATCAATGATTGATTTTGATCTAGAAGAGCCGGCTGATGAGGAAGCTGCAGCAGCATAGTTATCGAGATAAAAGAATTTAAAAGAAGGTCGCCTCGAGCGACCTTTTTTGTTTAAATGGTTATCGTGGATACTTTATTTTCTGACTCTGGTAATTACCCTCTGGCGGAAGTTCTTCGGCCTGAAACTCTGGATCAAGTTGTCGGTCAAGATCATCTTTTACGTGAGAATGGCTTCTTGGCACGAATGCTGGCAACTCAAACCTTGCCATCTATCATATTTTGGGGTCCACCTGGATGTGGTAAAACGACAATAGCTCGTTTGCTGGCAAGTTCTGTTGATTACGAATTTGTGTCAATCTCTGCTATTTTCACAGGTATGTCTGAGCTTAGGAAGATTTTCGAAGCAGCAGTAAAGGCAAGAACTGGAGGGCGTCAGACACTACTTTTTGTCGATGAAATACATCGGTTTAACCGAACCCAGCAGGACAGTTTTTTACCTATTATTGAGGATGGGACTATAGTTTTGGTAGGTGCTACCACCGAGAACCCATCTTTTGCCTTGAATGCTGCGCTATTGTCACGCGCTCAGGTCCTTAAGTTGAGAGCCCTAGATTCGAACGCACTTCAATCTTTATTAAGCTTAGCAGAAGCGAAAAAGGGTGTAGCCTTGCCAATTAATGCGGAGGCTCGAGCTACATTAATTTCAATGGCTGAGGGTGACGGCCGATACCTTTTGGGACTTGCGGAGCAGTTATTTGCAATGGAAGTAACCGCGAATCTTCACCCTAGAGAACTGATGCAAGTCATGCAGAGGCGCGCCCCGTTATTTGATAAAGCAGGTGATGAGCGGTTTAATTTAATGTCGGCACTTCACAAATCACTTCGTGGCTCTGATCCAAACGCGGCCTTGTACTATTTCGCAAGAATGATGGTTGCGGGTGAAGATCCAGCATATGTTGCTCGGCGTCTGGTGCGAGTTGCGTCTGAGGATATTGGTCTATCCGACCCTCAAGCATTAGCTCAAGCACTAGCTGGGTGGCAGGCTGTTGAGCGCCTTGGGATGCCAGAGGGTGAATTGGCAATAGCTCAGGTAGTAGTTTACTTGGCGACCGCGCCGAAATCGAACGCTCTTTATGCAGCAAACAAACGAGCCAAATCGGCAGCTCAGAGTACAGGATCGGCATCAGTTCCATTAGAACTACTAAATGCCTCTACTGAGCTGATGAAAAACTCGGGGTTTGGTGAGGGCTATATCTACGATCATGATACTCCTCAGGGTTTTTCAGGACAGAATTATTTTCCTGAATCCATTGGCCGACAAGAGTTTTATCAACCTCTAGAGAGGGGGTATGAACGAGAGATAAAAAAACGGCTTGCTTATTGGCAAAGTATCCGCGAGGCGCGCACCTCATGAGTTTCATCTGGGTTTTCATAGGCGGTGGCATAGGTGCGATTGCACGATATATGATTTCATTAATGTTACCGCGCTCACCGGATACTTTTCCTTGGGCTACATTGACAGTTAACGTGATAGGCGCGCTATTAATTGGGTTGCTTGCTGGCTTATTGTTAGGGCGGGACGGAGGTCGTCTTTTTTTAGTAGTTGGCGTTCTTGGCGGGTTCACCACATTTTCAACTTTCTCATTAGAAATTCTGCAATTAATCCAGAATCGAGACCTAGCTTCAGCTGTTATATACGTATTGGTATCGGTTTTCGCGGGTGTCGTCGCATGCTGGATCGGAATGAGGGCTGTAGGCTATGCCTGAGCGCTTCGAAGTTAGGACAAAAGAAGCTGAACAGCGCCTAGACAAGTTGATTCGGCAACGGTTTCCAGCTCTCTCGTTTGGTCAAACACAGAAATTAATTCGCGGGGGCAGAGTGAGGGTTGATGGAAAAAGATCGAAAGCTGCAGACCGTGTTTCACTCGGGGCCATTGTGACCCTGCCCTATCAAGGGGGCCGGCGCCAGGTTCATCAAGAAAGACTAAGACTTATCGATGATATCAAGCTTTACCAAGACGCAGAGATGATTGTTATCAATAAGCCGGCAGGCTTGGCCGTCCAGGGTGGGAGTGCCGTAAAACATCATATTGCTAAAATGATCGATGGGACAGATCTAAAGCTAGTGCATAGGCTAGACAAAGACACAAGTGGCGTGCTTATATTGGCTAATGGTGCGCTAACTGCGAAAATATTGACGCGAAACTTTGCAGACCAAACCGTTGAGAAGAAGTATCTTGCGGTAGTGCCCAGGGTTTCTCGGGACGAAGGCACAATAAAGCTCCCTGTTGTTAAACTAATTGTTGGTGGAGAGGGGCGAATGGCTATTGCACAATCTCAGCAAGCTAGTTCCCAAGAAGCCATTACTAATTTCGAGGTTTTAGATCGTAACTCAACTGGTGTATTGGTTCAGCTTTCTCCTAAAACCGGTCGAACACATCAACTTCGAGTTCACTCAGCACATGTTTTTGGCGGTATTTATGGTGACACAAAATATGGGTCATCTAAGGATCACGCTTCGACGCTGCTTCTCCATGCTTGGAGGGTTCAGTTGCCGCACCCCAGCACAGAAGAAAGCCTAAGCTTGGAGGCGGCTCCTCCCGATACTTTTTTAGCTGCGCTGCGGCGTCTAAATCTTAATTTACCTCAAACCTGGAAACCAGTGTGAAGAAATTTTACAAATCGGCAGATATTGGAGTGGAGGGAAACAAATGGTCCGTGCTCCTTGATGGGCTTCAAGTGAAAACTCCTGGTAAAATATCACTTAGACTGCCGAGCCAGAGCTTAGCTGAAGCTATTGCATTAGAGTGGAACTCGCAGGGTGAGACAGTAGTTCCAGACAAAATGCCACTCACGCAATATGCTTGCAGTGCAATAGATCGAGTGGCTCCCGCTCGTGGAGCTGTCATTACGCAAGTGGCTGAATATGCTGGGACAGATCTTATATGCTATCCTTCCCACACGCCAAAAGACCTGCGTTCTAGGCAAGACACCATGTGGCTTCCACTAATTGAATTACTCACCAAAATGGGTTGGAAGTTGCAACAGACCTCCAGTTTAATGCCTATTTTAAACGGCGCTGAAAATGTTTTGCGAGCGGAGGAGTGGCTCGAGACTCAAAGTGACATGAAGCTCACATCGCTAGCAAGCCTTATCGAAACTAGCGGCTCTTTCTATCTAACCTACCTTTATGCTTTTGGGTTGCTTGATATTACCAAATTAGTTGCATCTTGCACAATTGAGGACCGGTTTAATTTAGAAAGCTGGGGTAGCGATGAAGAAGCTGAGCAGCTTCTTCAAAGACGCGAAGAGGGCTTAAGATCTGCTGCGCAGATGTTCGACCTCCTCCAGAAGGCGTCTTAGTGCAAAAACTCTGCTCGCACTAGCCATTGGGCCATCTCGTTTTTGGTCAATATCATTCAATAATTGAGCAAGGCTTATGTCATCAGCTTCTGCTGCCGCTTCTAATATATCCCAAAAATCTTCCTCAAGGGATAAAGATGTTGGGTGTCCCGCTAATCGAACCGAGCGTTTTAGGAGTTTGACATTGAATGAGCGCGGCACCTCTGACATGAGGAGGGTATAGCTTGAACAGAGGAAAGTTTCTACATGAGTGTAAAAATTGCAATTGCCGGAGCTGCTGGTCGCATGGGGCAGCAGCTTATTGCAGCAACTGAGGCTAATGCTGGTGCCATTTTCCATGCCGGATTTGATCTTACAGGTGGGTTTGAGGCGTCTTTGGATTCTGCATTCAAAGGAGCTGATGTTGTGATTGATTTCACATTACCTGATGCCACGGGTAACATTATGGCAGCAGCTAGAGAAGCAGGGGCCTCCTATGTGTTGGGTACTACTGGTCACAGTGATGCTCAATTAAAGTTAATTAAGTCAGAATCTATTAACCTACCAATTCTTCAAGCTGCCAATTATTCTCTAGGCGTGAACGTTTTGATGGGGTTAGTTAATCAAGCGGCTAAAGCATTATCCAAATTTGACATAGAGATTCTTGAGCTTCACCATAGCAAGAAGATTGATGCACCGTCGGGCACTGCACTTGCTCTTGGTCATTCCGCCGCATTAGCTAGGGGTGCTCAGTTGAACCAGATGGCCACTTATTCTCGGGTAGGCGAACCTGGTGCACGGCCAGAGGGAGAGATTGGATTTGCAACTTTGCGGGGTGGAGACAATCCTGGAGAACACACTGTAATGTTTGTTGGAGATGGTGAGCGAGTTGAGCTAACGCATCGGGCTCTTGACCGATCAATCTTTGCAAAAGGAGCGGTTGCCGCCGCAGTTTGGATGAAAGGAAAAAAACCAGGACTTTATGGGATGGAAGACATTCTTGGCTTCTAGCTTATGGGCTGCTAGGTGTGAACTGCAGACGGCGCTGAGCTTGTTTGAACTTTTGAGCAAAACTGCCTCGATCTTCAGGGCTTAGAAATTCTCCAAATGTTAATTGCTGTCCAGAGCACCTCAGAGTTAGTGGACTTCGTGTATTCTCAGGTGCACTCGTGATAATTTTTGTCCAGGCCAGTGGGCCTTGCCAGCTTTGCGTATGGCCTGATGGTAAATGGCGATTCCATTGTACGAAGTCTGATGTGAGTATAACTTCTTCGTAGATGCGGCTGCTCCGGTTATGCAAAAAAAACGCTAAAGCTAAGCCACCTAATTCTAGACCCGCCAGTCCAACAATTGGCCAAGCATTATAGGTCCAAGAAAAAATGCCAAGCGCCAGGATCCAGATACCAAGCAGAGTGAAGAGAACTGCTGTTAGAGTCCTGGAAAATGATCTGTTCGGTCTTAGTACAAAGCGACGTTTTGCTTTCATAACGCATAGGTAAAGCATTTTTTCTCACTTAGAAGCGCTCTAACCGTCGCATGAGCTGGTGATTTTGTAGGTAAGGTCTTAAAGGGCAGAATATGAGCGATAGCCCTGTTTCAAAGTTATTAAATCACCTCCTCAAGCCGATGGCACGTGTTGATGATTTAATTTTGCAGCACATGCAGTCTGAAATCCCTCTTATTCCAGAAATTGGCAAGCATATTGTGTCCTCCGGTGGGAAGCGGGTCCGTCCCTTGATAACCCTCGCAGCTGCAGAGCTTGGATCAGCAAAAGACATGGAAAAGGCTAGCCAACTGGCCGCCGCCGTGGAGTTTATACATACTGCAACGCTGCTTCACGATGATGTCGTCGATGAGTCTGATTTAAGGCGTGGTAATGCTTCTGCCAATAATGTTTGGGGTAATAAGGCTCCTGTGTTGGTGGGAGACTTCCTATTTTCAAAGGCATTTAAGCTCATGGTGGGCGTAAGTCGACTTGATGTATTGAGTGTGCTCTCGTCTGCGTCTGCTAGGATTGCAGAGGGAGAGGTGCATCAACTTCGAACAACGCGGGATTTAACAACCACAACTGAGGAATATGAGATTGTAATTGCCTCAAAGACCGCAGCGCTCTTCGAGGCTGCAATGGAGGTCGGTGGCTTAGTGAGCGACACATCTCTGGATAGAGTGAACGCATTGAAAGCATATGGTTATGAGCTAGGATTGGCATTTCAGATGGTGGATGATGCGCTGGATTACTCTGCACGCCCACAAGACATGGGTAAGGCTACGGGAGATGATTTTCGAGAAGGTAAGCTTACGCTACCACTCATACTTGCCTTTGAGGCAAGTAATAGTGAACAGAAAAGCTTTTGGAGACGCACTATCAGGGACTTGAAGCAGAAGGATGGTGATCTTGAAGTAGCAGTCAGCTACTTATCATTGCATGATAGCGTCAATGCCACCCTACAACGCGCGAAGGAGGCAGGGGATCGTGCTAAGTCTGCTATAAGCGAATTTGATGATAGTCCAATAAAAACACATTTGATTAATCTGATAGATTTTGTTGTTAATCGGAGTCATTGACTCTCCTTGTGGCCTCGGGCACACGCTTCCCATGACGGATACAGCCACTTATAAGCTTGCGGGCGTCCATGCCCTGCGCACTCGCGTGCTGTTATCACTACTAGACCTAAGTCGCCCCTGACCGGGTAGTATGCCTTTGGCATCGGGCAGGGGATTTACAAAGAACTTAGACTTAACGCCAAGTGGCCCAGACCTTAAAGGTTTTTACAAATGACATCAGTTAATAAATCTAATTCCGATCACGTAATCATTTTTGATACAACACTGCGAGATGGAGAGCAGTCACCTGGCTGTTCTATGAATCTCGAAGAAAAGCTGGCAATAGCAGAGCTGCTCGATGGTATGGGTGTTGATATAATTGAAGCAGGCTTTCCAATTGCTTCCAATGGAGATTTCGAAGCTGTAAAAGCAATAGCAAAGCAGACCCAGAACTCTGTTGTTGCAGGCCTTTGTCGTGCGGCTAAAGGCGACATAGATCGCGCCTGGGAGGCTTTGAAACATGCTAAACGGGGCCGTATTCATAGCTTTATTTCTACGAGCCCGGTTCATATGAAATATAAACTCCGATTGGAGCCAGATGCGGTCCTTGAAAAGATAACTGATTCAGTGAGTTATGCGCGCAACTTAACTGATGATGTAGAGTGGTCTCCAGAGGATGGCACACGAACTGAACCGGACTTTTTATGTCGAACGGTTGAGGCTGCTGTCAAGGCAGGAGCAAAGACGATTAACATCCCTGATACGGTTGGCTACCTCGTCGCGAACGAATACGCAGAGTTAATAACAATGTTACTTGAGCGCGTTCCTGGTTTGGATGATTGTGTGATATCTACTCACTGTCACAATGATTTAGGAGTGGCTGTTGCTAATTCACTTGGGGGAATATCTGCTGGAGCTCGTCAGATAGAGTGCACAATTAATGGTATTGGAGAACGCGCGGGCAACGCAAGCTTGGAAGAGGTTGTAATGGCCATCAAAACCCGCGGTGACCGTTTGCCATTTTATACAAATATAGACAGTACGAAGCTTGTTAGGGCTAGCCGCTTGTTAGCATCTATAACTGGTTTCAGCGTGCAGCCAAACAAGGCAATTGTGGGAGCTAATGCGTTTGCCCATGAATCTGGAATTCACCAGGACGGGATGTTAAAAAATTCAGAGACATACGAGATAATGACACCCGAGAGTGTTGGTTGGACAGAATCCAATCTTGTAATGGGAAAGCATTCTGGACGTCATGCATTCAAATCTAAATTGGAAGAGTTAGGCTACGGCGATCTGGGGGCAAATGCTTTTGAAGATGCATTCATACGATTCAAAGATCTCGCTGATCATAAGAAAGAGGTAACAGAAGAAGATCTGATAGCGTTGGTTGATGACGCTGCAGTGCGCGTAAATGATCGAATTCAATTTCACGGACTCAAGGTTAATTCAATTGAACATGGAACTGCTAAAATTGAAATAAGCGTCAACTTGGACGGGGTTGAAAAAACAATCGCGCAAGAAGGTTCAGGCGCAGTAGATGCTATATTTAAGGCTCTGAAACCTCTATCTGGTTCAGAGCCTGCGTTAAAAGTCTATCAGGTTGGAGCCGTGACAGGAGGCACTGATGCTCAAGCAAAAGTTACCGTTCGGCTTGAAGAAGAAGGTAAGATCATTAATGGGCAGGGAGCAGATTACGACACTCTAGTTGCGTCTGCTAGAGCATACATAAACGCATTAAATAAGCTCACGGTTAAATCTAAAAGAAATGCTCCCGGAGCCATAGCTGTATAGCTATGCTCTTTTAGAAGTTGTTAATAACTAAACAGCTTTTCCGCTTAGAGGATTAGCCCGTAAGCTAAACCTGATAAAATTGCTCCCACCAAGCCGTAACTGAGGTAAAGGCCAAAAATAGCTGGTCGCACTAGAGACCAAACGGCTACCGCCGCGGGAATGCAAGTTACGCCGCCACCGATTAAAAATGCCATCGCGGCGCCATCGGGTAATCCTTGTCGAACAAAGGCTCCAACCAATGCTGGCGCAGCGTCTCCGTTTAAGTAAGCGGGGATTCCAATCAAAGCGGAGAGCGGAATTGTGGCGGCTCCTGTCCCCAGAAGCCAAGTAATTAAAGGAGTAATTAAATTCACCTGCAGCATGATTGCCTCAATCACAAATGCTAATGTGAGCCACTTGCCTAAAAATAAGGTTGTAGAGATGGCGCTCGATTTAAATTCATTCCTGCGATTAATCTCCTTCCAAAAAGCCCAGACAACGGGCTTTTGTGGAAGCTCAGAAGCATTGCTGCTGCAGCAAGATTTCGGCATTATATCAGCTCGAAGAACCTTATCAGCTGAAAGGTCTATTCGAAGAGAAAGTCCGTAAGTTACGTAACCACCAACTGCTCCCAAGGTGAGCGCCGCGAGCAATTTTGCGGTTGCAAATTCGAACCCTAGGAAACTACCTGTTATGGCATATTGCTCTGGAGCCATGAGGGGGCTTGCAAGCCAGAAGGCCATAATAGGCGCTATTGGGACCCTAGCAATTAGCATTGCTGCTATCAAAGGTATGACACCACATGAACATAAGGGTGATAGTCCACCTGCAATTGCCGCCAGTGCGATGGCTACTGGCTGGTTATAGCTGAACGCTTTATTGACTGCTTGTGATAAGTCCGTCGCAGCCGCAAACGCTCCAATTGAAACAGCAAAAGCAAAATAGGGTAGTATATGAAGGAGTGAGCCTAGGACGAAAGCCGGCTGACTTATTTCTGTTAGGTGCAAATGATTAGAGCTGGCATCGTGCAGATGCGGTAGCTGCTGAACTAATTTATACCCTTGTGCATCAAGAGCTAGCCAAAACAGTGGGCTAAGTAAAATTATTGCCCAGACCCAATCAATCTTTGGCAGCCTTATAGTGGTTTTTTGATTTAGGACATCAGACATGCTCACACCCGCCATCAAGGCCAGCACAGCAGTTGCGAGTTAGATAAGAAATTAGATCATCAATTTCGTCTGTTTGCACCACGCAGCGAATGTTTCGTCCTTCTCGGATACGTCGAATTAGCCCTGCGGTCTCTAAAGTTGCCAGATGATGATTCAGGGTGGAGCCGGCTATTTTTAGTTGCTCAGAGATCATTCCTGTAAAAAGTCCTTGGTTTCCAGCAACAACCAAAAGCCTAAACAGGCTAAGTCTTGGTTCGGATCCTAACGCTGCCATCTGCAAGGCGCTCCTCGACAGCTCGTTGACCTCGTGATGGTGGAAATATTTTTCTGGGAAATCGATAATCATTTCTATATTTCTAGAATTATAGAAATTTAAATTCAAGAGAAATTTGTATAAGTAAAATTTTGAGGCTTTTCACACTCTTGTGTTTACGAGATCAGAACCTTAGGTGGGAAAGTATGCTAGGACGCATTTTAGGTATGCTTTCGGCCGACATGGCCATTGATTTAGGAACCGCAAACACACTTGTGTATGTGCGCGGAAGAGGGATTGTACTCAATGAGCCCTCAGTAGTTGCTATTGCTGAAATTAAAGGTCGGCGTCAGGTTTTAGCAGTGGGTGACGAAGCTAAACTGATGCTAGGTCGAACTCCAGGAAACATAACTGCTATTCGACCTCTGCGTGATGGTGTGATTGCCGATTTCGATGTTGCTGAGGAGATGATTAAGCATTTTATACGAAAGGTGCACGGTCAGAGGTCATTTGCTTCGCCGCAAGTTGTAATTTGTGTTCCATCGAGTTCAACGGCAGTGGAGCGGCGTGCAATTCAAGAAAGTGCAGAAAATGCTGGCGCGCGTCGGGTATTCTTGATTGAAGAGCCAATGGCAGCAGCCATCGGAGCAGATTTACCAGTAACTGAACCCACAGGATCAATGGTAGTCGATATTGGTGGTGGCACCTCGGAGGTTGCGGTACTGTCATTGGGTGGCATTGTTTACGCACGCTCTGCCAAGGTGGGTGGTGACAAGATGGATGATGCCATCGTAAGCTACATTCGTAGGAACCATAACCTGCTTGTTGGTGAGAGCTCTGCTGAGAGAATAAAAACGATGGTTGGCTCAGCCTGTCCACCTGAAGATGGAGTAGGCGGCACAATGGAGATTAAGGGGCGTGACCTTATGAACGGCGTTCCAAAAGAGATTATTATTTCAGAGCGGCAAATATCAGAGGCTCTTTACGAGCCAGTTAGCCAAATTGTTGATGCTACTCGAATGGCCCTAGAAAATACGGCGCCAGAACTGGCCGCTGACATAGTTGATAAGGGAATAGTGCTCACCGGTGGTGGTGCACTCTTGCGGAACTTAGATTTTGTTCTTAGGCACGCCACCGGACTTCCGGTTGCGGTTGCAGAGGACCCTCTTTCTTGCGTCGTTCTTGGCACTGGCAGGTGCTTAGAAGAGATGCGAAACCTTAAATCTGTGTTACTGCACACGCTCTAGAGGAGCATGAGCTTTCGAGGTCCGCGTTCGCCTGAAGAAGATAAGCCGCTGAATATATGGTTTCAGAGGTTTCTAACTGTAATACTTTTTCTTATTTGCTTATTATTATTGTCTGCAGATAGATGGTTTCCAAAACAGACGGAAGGTCTGAGGCTGCATGTTACAGACACTTTAGCTCCATTGGTTGCTCTATCCAGCGGGCCAGTGCGATGGGGGCGAGAGAGATTTTTAGGATTTCAGGCTTATGTCCAGGCAACAGAATTAGCTTCACAAGCGGAATCTTTATCAGCGGAAATTGATATCTTAACTCTCGGGATTGAGCAGCGAGATAATCTAATCAGTGAGCTACGGAAAAATATTAACATGCCACCTGATGGCTTAGAAAATTATCTTAGCGCTCGAGTTCTTATTCAAGGCTCAAATCTTTTCCGCCCAAATATTATTGTTAATGTGGGCAAAGAAGACGGAACCTATTTTGCAAACGGTGATAATGCAGTGCGCGCAGGTCTCGCCGTAATTACGCACAAAGGCTTACTGGGCAGGCTGCAATCTGTAGGGAGCAATGCATCTAGTGTGCGTTTACTAACTGATAAAGATTCCGCCTTGCCGGTTTTGGTAGGTGAATTCCGGATACGAGCGACAGTCTTTGGTATGGGCTCACCGTTATTGACTTTGACAACGGAAGAAGCTTTGCCGGGTGCCATAAGGATAGGAGATAGGGTTATTACATCCAGTATAGATCCAGATATCCCTTTTCTTTTCCGTGTTGGAGAGGTGGTGCAAACCTCACCAGATATAAAGGTATTGCCCTCAGCCTCAGATATCCCCGAGCTTACCGGATTTGTTCAAATCGTTTTAAAAGATGACTTAGATATCAATACAGAAGATGAGGCCAACTTGTGAGTGCAGTTGCGCCTTTAATTAGAAGAGCAAACCAAGCTTCTCCGACGAGCTATCTTTATGCTTTTACTTTGCCCTTACTTAGTATGTTTTTAGCGGTCGTGCTGGGATCGATTCCCTGGGGTGTAAATCAGAATAGCTTGTTTGTGCCGGATTTACTTGCGCCTACGTTATTTTTCTGGGGCGTGCATCAACCGCGCAATGTGTCGATCCTGATCGCCTTCGCTTTTGGTTTAATTACTGATATTATAGATAATACACCGCTCGGCAGCCAGGCTTTGGCTTATATGATCATGCTATTGATAGCCAAGTCTCAGGCATCCACACTCGTGCATTTGGGTTTATTTTTTAAGTGGGGGCTATTCGTACTCTCTATAATTCTATTTGTTGCTTTAAAGCTTTTAGTTTCATTAGGATTTTATGGTCACCTTGCCACAGTTGCAACATGGCCTGCGGCGCTTTTTTCTTTGCAATTAGTTTTAGTGACCAGCCTTGCTTATGTAGGAATACAGCTATTGCTGGCACACCAACTTGTCTAGCCAAAAGAACGTGTTCTCTTGTCTGAGGCATTGGACCATCAGCCGCTGATACAACTAATATTGCACCATCAACTTGTGCTGCTCCTGTAATCATGTTTTTTACATAATCAGC
>CAXQZM010000075.1:0-3267 GCA_964228455.1 Alphaproteobacteria bacterium
CTCCAGATACCTGTTCAATTAAAAACCTTGATACCACTAAGCTTAGCAGCTGCGAGTACCTCAGTATTTACAAATATCTCTAATGAAGGAGAGCATTGGGTTTTACGCGCGGCTGGAGTAAATGAGCGCTCTTTCTATTATCCGGCTATCCTTACTGGCGCCCTACTTTCCGCTTTTTATATGGTTCTATCTTTTAATTTATCCCCCTGGGCGCTCATGCAATTAAAAATGATAGATAGAGAAAGCCGGGAACTAGTAGCTCAAAATACAATCATAAATCCAGGAGAGCCAACATACATCGGCGCAGCCGAGATTGTTGTAAAAGAAACTACGGGAAGCAGCTTGGAGCAAATCAACCTCTTTGGGACAGATAGCACAGGAGATAGTATATTTGCTTCTGCAGAGCAGGCCGATTTTTTTCGAGGACCAACCGGCCTTTCCCTTGTAATGAGAAATGGACAAATAATTCAATCAAATGAAAGTGAAGCTCGTGTTGTTCAACAATTTAATGAGGTTCTTATCGATCTTTCACCGCTTATTGAGCAAGAGACCGCAACAGATTTGTCGCAACGGCCAGCAGAGATCTCACTAATTTCTTTATTATCGTCAGAGACATTTGACACCGGAAATGCTGTTAACAATAGAAGAGAAGCGCTTCGGAGATTAGCAAATCCCTTCTTGATTTTCATCACACCAATCTGGATCTTGTTTTGGCAACTAGAAGCAAAGGCGAGCCGTTCACAGACGTTTTCTATTGCCCTTATTGGGCCGGTAAGCTTACTACCAGCGCTGGTCTTAGTTGAGACACCCGCGCTTTATGCGCACAGTTGGGTCGTTTTCGGAAGCGTTGTCGGTGCTATACTTCTTATTGGAGGATGCGGTCCATTAATCTCGCATGCCCGCCATCTGACCCAAGAAAAGTGGATGACATCCAAATGATACTTTTCCTATACTTAGGCAGAATATTAATGCGTAACTTTTTTCTGGTTGCGCTCTTACTCTGGCTAATCTCTTGGCTAGAAAAGCTGTCACTCATTGCTGGAATGACCACTAACTCGATTGGCACTGCTCTTCCTTGGCTGGACAAAAGCTTGATCGCAGCAGTGCGCGCAACAAATGACTCATTGGATTTTCTTCCAATAATGTTCATGATTGCAGCTGTTTGGTCCCTTACCTTAATTGGGAGACGCGCAGAATTGCATATCATCCGAGGAGTAGGTCTGTCAGCCACCCGAATTCTTCTAAACCTAGCGGTAGTGACTGCCATGGTAACTGTAATTTTTACACTTATTATTCGACCGCTCGCATATGAAGCAAAAGTTTGGGCTGATTCGGTTTTAACCCCTCAAAATCTCTCCGCAGAATCTAACACCTACGGGCGCTATTCAGCTTGGATATCATCAGAGGATGCCGGATTTATTGGGCGTTTGTCAGGCTATGATCCTTCTCAAGGGATAGCAAGAGACCTATTTCTATCTCAAAATTATCGACCCGGATTAGAACCAATTTTTTTATTCGCAACTAACGTAGAAATTACTGACCTGGAACTCAGCGCGGTTAATATAAACACGGGCTCAACAATAGCACTTGTACTAGACGAAGCGCCAAACATCTTAGCAAACCTAAAGCCAAACCAGCGCCTGCCATTACCCCACCTGCTAGGCTGGATAGACCATGATGAACGGTGGGCCCTCAATCCTCGTCAAAAGTCATATTTAGTTCAGCGCTCGCTCGCAGAGCCAGTTTTAGCTGCCGTATTGGTCATGATCGCAGGGTTTTTGTGCGTTGAGGTGGGAACTCGTCAACCAATAGGTATGTTAATTGGAAGCACATTAGGCATCGTTGTTCTAGTTTATTCACTTTATGTCATAGCGCATGCGTTTGGTTTAAATGGTAAATCACCTCCCATCGTCGCGGCTTGGGCGCTTCCTGCAGGACTATTTACATTAAGCCTTGGACTTATTTCCATGCGAGATCTAGCTTGGCACATAGAAACACGTGAGCGTGAGTTCCCCCATTAATGATGGCTTTGCGAATTAACCTCTGGAGATTCTTGCTAGCTGTTGCCGCAGCTATTCTGCTATTTGAGGCCGCATATAGCCAAGCGGGCGTACCCCTAATGAGGCTTGTCGATGCTGTCGATGAAGATCCAAGCATCGTTCTAGCTGACACCATCTCAGGAACACTCTCACCTCGACAGCTCACTTTTTTAGGTAATGTGCGAACAAAATATCAAGAACTTAACCTGAGAGCAGGTAGGTTAATTATTGATGAAGGCGAAGGGACATTAGATGGCGGTGTAAAGATTAGGGCCACCAATAGCACCTTGATCGCTGAGGCAATTACAATTGATAGAACAACTCAGCATATCTCGGCATCCAATGGAGCCTTAACCGATGGACTTGCATACTTAACCTTTGCCTCGGCGCAACAAGACCCTGACGGATCAACCGTCTTCAATGATGCTACCTACTCATATTGCCCCGATTGCAGTGAACTGGTGGAGCAGCCTTGGGCGATTCACGCAACAAGCATAAAGTCACATCCAGACACGCAGCAGGTAAAACTTGATCGTGTTCAACTAGACGTGGCAGGGTTTCCAATTCTATCAGTGCCAAGTTGGCAAGTCGCTAATCCTGAAGCTTCTCGCTTAGCAGGCTTTGCACAACCGGACATTAGCTTTGAAAATGGAATGCCAAAACTTGGTCTGAGTCGCTTCCAGCCTCTCAACACGAACCAAGATTTGAAATCTAGTATATTGCTTAATGGCGCTACACTGACACACATCCAGAACCAATTTCGACACGCAACTCCCACGCAACGTTTAGAAATTATTAGCCGTATTGATCCAGTTAAGGCCCACGGTGATATAGAAATATCTGGAGATTTTTTCCTTGGCCCACATAGCAGACTGAGAAGCGAGGGACGTTGGGAGAGCAATCAGGGATTTGGAGATCGTCAAGGCCATGACAGCTCAAGCTTTAGGCGAACAAACCTGACATGGGAACGTTTCAAATCTGGAGACTACGCAAGATTAGAAATATCCCGCGATTTCGCAAAAAACTCCGCCTTATTCTCTCAACACCAAATCCCATATCGCTACAGCGGCTTGTTCGAGAGTGAACCACGTGTTTTACCGTCCGGCCACCTAAGCAGTCGAAGCCTTCATTTAGACATAACTCAGAGGCCAGTGGGACGAGGTAGTGTAAGACTAGTTGCTCGCGGGGAAATTAGCTCCCCTCAAACGCTATGGCACGGCCAACTCTG
>CAXQZM010000076.1:0-22696 GCA_964228455.1 Alphaproteobacteria bacterium
TCTGGATGGCTGCCCAGGGGCCCTTTGAAGTTCTAGAGCGTTGGAGACATACCTACGATCTCTTTCCCGACGTGGCTCGAACACTTCCTGTTGGAAGTGGCGCCACTGTGCTGGCGGAACATCGAGACCTAAGACTCAAAAACAGTTCCGTCCATAAAGTACAAATCCGGTTGTGGCTCACCCCCACCCATCTTCATGGGGCATTATATTCAGATGCTTTCATTCCACTGTTTGATGTAGCAGAAAGTGATCACCGCATTGTTGATCAAGGCAACGGCAAATTCACGCGGCATAATAAGATTTGGCGAATTATGGACGGGAAAAAAAAGCTTCTTGTCGAAAACAATGCTCTGCTAAGATATGTCCCAACTGACTCAACAGTTATAGAGCGGAGGCCCATTTCTGAATGAAGGTATTATTTACCCCAAAGTCAATCTGCCCATACAGAGCTCTCCCATAGAAACTTACTTTAACCCCATTTTCGTCTTCTGATATGTAGGCATAAGCGCCGTTAGGAAATCCCAGTGCGGGTGTTCTCCACACATACAACAATTCATCTTCTGCTTTAAAGCGGGCTTCGGCGCCCAAATCCTCAGCTTTAGCGATTAACGATTGGACAGCCTCATCAAATGATTGTGCTGACCTAAACGCAGGGCCGTTGACCGCAACACTAACGTCATCTGCATACATTATATCATTATATGTCTTGCTTCTGCGCACCGCATCCAACGCTATTGGCTTTAGGCGCGCATCCGGCAAAGCAAAAGAAAACACTTTCATTGCATTGATCCTTGCAAGCGCAAGAACAGTTAATATTATAAGTAGTATCCCCAGAGAGGCTCTGACCATGTCGTACACTCCCGAAAAAGTCTATGATATCATTATATCGGGCGCAGGTGTGCCTGGGACAAGTCTCGCACTGGCCGCAATTCAGCAAGGCCTCTCTGTCGCTCTAGTTGATAGAAGATTAAAATTGGGAGAAGGCATCGACACCCGAACAACTGCTTTCTTACCGGAAAGCCTTCAGTTCTTCCATACTCTGGAGATTTTAAACTGCGTTAGAGAGCATTCACAACCACTGATGGCCATGAGGCTGATTAATGATCAAAGCTCAGCCCGTGATAACCCAGAGCCATTAACATTTAATGGTCACAAGGGTGCTCCTTTGGCACTTAACCTACCCAACCAACATTTACTTGAAGCCCTTGATAAGGAGCTAACTGGTAAAGTTGACTTCTATGGCGGACAAACCATCACAAATGCTGAAATTAATGGTGATTGGGCACGTATCTCACTAAGTGACGATAGCGTGCTCGCCGCAAAGCTTTGCGTAGTAGCCGAGGGTCGCAATTCTCACACAAGAGAACTTTTAGGTATTAAGTGGCAATCACTGTCACAAAGCCAAACTGCTCTGACCGCTCGGTTACAACACACACACAATCATGATGGCATCTCCACAGAATTTCATCGTACCGCCGGACCCATGACATTTGTTCCTTTGCCGGGTGACGGTCACCGATCAGCTTTGGTCTGGTGTCAACGAAATTCATCGGCAGAGCAACTCGAAAGCTTAAATGAGACGGCCTTTCTTCGGCGGATCCAGATGTCATCTCGGGGCGTTTTAGGCGACATTGTCAGTGTTGAAAGCCGAGCTAGTTTTCCAGTTAGACCCGGTCTCGCAAATCAATTCTCTAAAGGTCCATTTGTTGTAATTGCAGAGGCGGCGCATGTGTTACCTCCTCTATTGGCCCAAGGACTGAATTTATCCATAAGTGACGTAATTGCTCTAATATCCATCATTGCCAAACATGGGCCAGGGCACAAAGCTGCAGAAGAATACAGCAAAGTACGATGGGGCGACGCAGTCTCGCGTTTGGGCATTTCAGAGGGCCTAAACCAACTGCTGCAGCATTCACCGTTGAACTTTAGTGCGCTTTACACTTGGGGGCATCGAGCACTTTCTCGAAATTCGAGTGCTCGTGACATAGCTGTGAAAATCGGTCAACGAGGGCATCAAAGAGTGCCAGCCTAAGATTGCTTCGCACGTAGATTGGCTATGTCCCGCTCTAGTCGAAGAACCAGCCCGTCAAATCCCTCCCGATCCAGTACGAATTGATAGCCACCTCGGAAGTCAGCAACGAGCGAAATTCCCGAAAACCTTACATCACGAAACTGATACCGGCCGTCATTTCGGCGCGTTACCCAAGTAAGCCGAACCTTGCGGCCATTGGACTCTACGAAGAGTGTCTGTATTTCAGTGTTTCGCCCCGCTTCTCGAACACGAGTAACATCGAACTGCTCACCATCATAACCGTCCATCCAGTCAATCACTGTCTCAATCAATATTTCACGAAATAGCGGCGCATAATCAGCTTGCTGAGCTTCAGTAAGCGTCCGCCAGCGCGTACCAAGCGAGGCGGTTGTCATCTGCTTAATGTCAAAGCGACTGTCAACAAGGTTAGTAGTCCACTTGCGACGACTGTCATAAGATGCATCAGGGTCTCGATTTAAGGGGACCCAGAGCGTCTCAATATCATCTATCAGTGACTGCAGAATGACCGCCGGATCCTCCCCCACTTGTGCTCCAGAATGCGCTGGAAGAAAGAGAAGTACAAAAGTAATTAAGAAGTTACGCATAACTATGACTTAAGTTAGTGCTTAATTCACAAAATGCGACCTAATAACCTTACAAATTTCGGTCGCAGCTATCTCAGGATTAGATGCTTTGGAAATCGCACTTACAACTGCGATCCCATCAACACCGCTGGACAAGGCCTCACTTAAGTTATCCAAACCAATTCCACCAATTGCTACAGTGGGGACTTCAGGTAGTCTACTTTTTAACCGCACCAGACCCTTTTTCCCAAGAACTAGCCGGTTATCTCTCTTTGTAGCCGTGTATGCGAACGGACCAAGACCAACATAGTCAACGCAGTCACTCACATAGCTATCCCAATGCTCGTCACTACTGACCGAGAGGCCAATTAGAGATTGCATACCCAATGCAGATCTCGCGCTTCGAACGTCTCCATCGCCTTGACCAAGATGGAGGCCATCAGCATCTAGTTCCAGCGCCATATCGAGACTATCATTTACAATAAATGGAACACCTGCCTGAGCGCAAAGTTTTCTGAGCTTTCGCCCAATTGTTAGTGCCACTGGGAAATCTACACCCTTTGGGCGGTATTGAAACGCGGTAACCCCAGAAATAAGTGCCCTCTCGAGAACCTCTGGTAAATCTGCGCAGTCTTGAGGCCCTGCTACAAAGTAGAACTGAAGCATTTCACGGGCTTGAATTTCACGATTAATAATGGAGAGTTCTGACAAGAAAGCAGAGCGAAAGTCACCGAAACGAGCATTAGATGCTCGACGACCCGCTAATCCAAATGCCCAAAGCGCATCGCTTCCACTTTGCATAACCGCTGTTGCAGCTGATAAAGCACACCCAAAGCCCGCCATTTCACCCATTATTGGGATGCCACCGGAATGCCAAACTTCTGCTTTATCTTTTATGCATAAATCTCGCTTTCCAACGGCTAGCCCTGCCTGGGTTATGCAAACCTCTGCACTCTCCGAAATTGAATTCGGAATCTCAGAACCTTGAAGGACAGTCAGGTCAGAATCAGTTCCCGATCCACTGGGGTTACCCGTTGCTAGACTCCAAATCTCGCTGGCGTTCCCACGAATTTGGCTAGGTTTAAAGGCAAGAAGCTCACGAGCGAATGTCAATCTAGACGCAAAATAGCCAATACCAACCGGGTCGAGCAGCCATGGTCTAAATTGTCGGGCTTTAAGGGCGGCCAATATCGCTTGTTTTTTTGCAGCAGTAAGCTGACCAAGATTAACAACCAGCATGTCTGCCTTCTGTGCCAAAAATGCGCACTCATCTGGATCCTCTGACATGATTGGCCGCCCACCAAGAGCGACAACTGTATCGGCAACAAATGAGGAAGTAACCGAATTCGTTATACAATGAACCAGTGGGCGCTTCATCTAGCCGAAAAAACTCCCTTTGGTTACAGCAAGCAGATCTTGGCTCTGCTCGGCGAAGGACCAATACGAGTCATGAATAGCTCTCGACAAATCAGACTGTCCTGCCACTTCATCCATGACGTGTATGCTTGCTTTTTTTGCAGCATCAATCACATCTTCAGGAAATTCAAGAAGATCTACGCCAAGCTGAGATAACTGATTCAATTTCTGCGCATTGTAGGCCCAAGCCTCTGCTGTTCCGTAAGACGTTTCCGCTAAGCACGCATTGTCAACGAGTTGCTGCAGATGAGGCGGCAGGTGATAGTAGGCGTCACGATTAATTAGAGCCTCAGCAGGACCATTGGGCTTATTAAACCCAGGATGATAGTAATTGCTAGCGGCTTGATAGAAACCAAGTGACGCGTCAGAAAATGGCCCTAAAAACTCAACCGCATCAATAGCACCTGAGCTCAGACTCTCATAAAGCTGCGCCGGTGGCAGCGACACCACTGACGCTCCAAGCTTGGCGTAAATAGAACCTCCCAATCCGCTTGCCCGGATCCTCAGACCAGCTAAATCATCTAAGGTTCTGATTGGCTGTCGAAACCACCCTCCCATCGTCATTCCTGAGTTGCCTGCCATACGAGGCAAGACATCAAAGGGAGCATATAACTGCTCCCAATATTCCTGCCCCCCTCCGTAGTGTAACCATCCTAAATAAGGCTCAGAGGTCATACCAAAAGGCACAGTAGTATAAAATGCAGCGGCACGACCCACCTTCCCTGTCCAGAAAAAACTTGCCGTGTGCCCCATCTGCACATCGCCACTAGCAACGGCATCAAATACATCAAATCCACCCACCCGCTCACCTGCCGCGAATAAGTTAATGGTTAGTTCACCGGCTGAAGTCTCAGAGATGCGGTCCGCGAGACGCTGCGCAGTAGTGCCAGGACCTGGAGCATTTCGACCCCAAGACGTAACTAATGACCAGTTGTGCTGACCCTTATATGCAATCGCTGGAGCTGCCAGAGTAGCGCTAGCACCTACCCCCAAACCTATTGCCGAGCGTCTGTTTATTTTCATCATAGAAATAACTCCCTTCCCAAGCATTACCTTGGGGGTTCTGCGCGTCTAATCTCAGAGTGGATCTCATCCAAACACCGCGGTTTTTGATCATCTAAATCTTTGACCCTTGCGGTGCAAGTGCAGATCACTAAATGCACCTCAAACAAGATCTTTTTCTTAAGGAATTTCAAATGGCTTCATATCAGTATATCTTTGTCATGAAGAGCCTGCGCAAGGCTTTTACCAACGGCAAAGAAGTCATTAAAAACGGACATCTATCTTTCTTCCCTGGTGCGAAGATTGGCGTAGTTGGTCTGAACGGAGCCGGAAAGTCGACCCTATTAAAAATTATGGCAGGCGTTGATAAGGACTTTGAGGGCGAGGCCTGGGCTGCTGATGGCGTCAAAGTTGGGTACCTTGCACAGGAGCCGCACCTGGATGAGAACAAAACCGTTGGTGAGAACGTCGAAGACGGTGTTCGAGAAATTAAGGATCTGTTAGAGAAATTTAATGAAGTATCAGCTCGGTTCGCCGATGAGCTGACCGATGAAGAGATGAATGAAGTCATTGCCGAGCAAGGAGAGCTTCAAGAGCGCATTGATGCGTTAGATGCCTGGGACATTGATAGGCATGTTAAAATTGCAATGGACGCTTTGCGCTGCCCACCAGCAGAAGAGCCAGTAAACAATCTATCTGGAGGTGAGCGCCGCCGTGTGGCGCTTTGCCGATTATTGTTAAGTGCCCCTGATATGCTCTTGCTTGATGAACCTACCAACCATCTAGATGCAGAGTCAGTGGCTTGGTTAGAACACTTTTTAGCCACTTATAAAGGCACGGTCGTTACGATTACGCACGATAGATACTTCCTCGACAATGTAGCTGAATGGATACTCGAGATCGACCGAGGTCGACTGCTGCCATACGAAGGAAACTACTCCGAGTGGTTGGTCCAAAAGCAAAAGCGATTAGACCAGGAGGAAAAAGAAGATTCTGATAAGAAAAAATATCTAGCACAAGAATTAGATTGGATACGGCAAGGCGCAAAAGGGCGCCAATCTAAGTCGAAAGCGCGCATCGCATCATATGAAGATTTAGTTTCAGAGGCAAAGCGTCAAGAATATGCTCCGGGACGGATAATAATTCCTGCAGGAGAGCGCTTAGGATCTCTAGTGGTAGAAGCAAAAAATATAAACAAAGGGTTTAACGGCGAGACGTTAATAAATGACCTTTCATTCATAATCCCTCGCGGGGCAATTGTTGGTATTGTTGGTCCTAATGGCGCGGGTAAATCAACTCTATTCAAAATGATAACTGGGATCGAATCACCTGATCACGGCAGCATAACAATTGGGGAAACGGTCTCATTAGGTTATGTGGACCAGTCACGCGATGCATTAGATGCCGGTAAAACCGTGTTTCAAGAGATTTCCGACGGTCTTGATATGATCTCTCTAGGAAAAAACGAGATGCCGAGCCGTGCATACGTTGGAGCGTTCAACTTCAAAGGCGCAGAACAACAAAAATTACTTGGAGATGCTTCAGGAGGTGAACGAAACCGAGTTCACTTGGCAAAAATGCTCCGCTCAGGCGCAAACGTTATCTTGCTGGATGAGCCTACAAATGATTTAGACGTAGACACCCTAAGATCTCTGGAAGAGGCCATTCTAAAATTCTCGGGAAATGTGTTCGTAATATCTCACGATAGGTGGTTCCTCGACAGGATAGCAACCCACATAATCGCGTATGAAGGTGACGGTGAGGTACTATTCTTTGAAGGCAACTACAGCGATTACGCAGAGGACTACAAAAGGCGCTTCGGCGTGGACGCTGACCACACAGGGGCAGCGGCCAAGCACCGCCGGTTAACCAGGTAGAACTGTTATTAATCAGGATATTATTGGGGGCTAAAAATTGACCTCTATAACGCTTGCTGTTCGTAAGAAACTTCCTCAATAATCTTACGATACGAATAGATGTCCGGGACCTTGATGCTTGGATCTTTGCCTCTATCATCGTACTTTCGCACCCTGACAATTGCAGCCAAGTTAGGCTCTCGCTCAAATGCCATAACTTCATCACTTGACATGGGGCCACCTTGCAGTTTCAATGAATGAACAGAGGCTTCAGATAGCGCCGAAAAGTAGTCCGGATCTGTAGCACAAAGATACCGCTTGGCCGCAACATGATGCTTCACACAGTCCACCACAATTGAGGGGAAATACTTCTCCAAAAAAACTGCTCCGGAATCTTCATGGTAACGATCTTTTGTATCTTCCATTGAAAAAGATCCAAGCTCTGAAGTGAAATGTCCGATGTCATGCAGCAGGGCAGCAACAATAACTCTTTTTGGCTCGCCCGCCTGATTAGCAAAAAACGCAGATTGAAGCATGTGCTCAGCCATAGTCACTGCCTCGCCCAAATATTCTTGTTGTCCATGCTTCTCGAAGATCCCTATAATTTTATCAACGATGCTCATATTAATTTCTCCAGCGATCGCATCTTGGAATATAAACTGTCAAAATCAGCATACGCACCTTGTAGCCAACGATGTCCATCAGCTTGAAATGCCCGTCGAGCGTGAAGCACACGCGTATTATTTAGGAGGAAACATTCACCCGGATTTAAGCGAAATTCTACGCGAAATTTTTGATCGTTTAGCAATTGCCCGAACCGATGGTAAGCAGCTGAGAA
The DNA here is from genome assembly GCA_964228455.1 of Alphaproteobacteria bacterium. Classification (GTDB taxonomy): domain Bacteria; phylum Pseudomonadota; class Alphaproteobacteria; order UBA7985; family UBA7985; genus CAXQZM01. Next base: position 7,729 of record CAXQZM010000076.1, read on the forward strand.
AGCCGCTAGATCTAGTCCTTCACGAGGATAGGTGGCCTGCATAGAACGCGTATTATAACACACCGCGATCAACTCGCCATTTTCATCCGTTTCGATAAGTGGTCGTGAAGCTTCTAAGTGCACCCCGGACTGCCCTTCATAAGCAAAACTCACAGTTGTTTGGCTCAGTATTTTGAACATGTTCGGCTGCTCATCACGCAGCGCATTAGCGACAGCAAAACCGTCAACGACACCACTGTCGCCCCCTGTCGCGCTATTTTCTAGGCAATAAAGTAATTGAAGAGTAGGTACGGGATTTCGATACGGATTGTCGGTATGCGGTGGAAGGCCCAAACCCGTGTAGGCCAAATTTGTTGGATTGGGCTCGGTGCGAACTTCAAAATGCCGCCCATAGTTTGTCTCCCTTACAAAGCCAAAGCGGTCAATTATGCGAAACAGCTCACCATGATTAATTGGGCCGTTATCGATTCTTCCAAACCCAAACTTCGAAAAATCCTTAAGCCAAGCAAGGAGGGCCGTGTCGTCCTGCATATAAGGGCTATAGCCAATTATTGGGAGCCTATTTAGATCTTGCCCATAAAACAGTTCTATCTCAGCTGTTTTTTTTGCACCTAAGCTCGTTAAGTAATCCCAGCTAAACCAGCTCTCACCGTCGCTAAAAACAATGTGAAGACCTCGTTGATCACCCTCGGCTTTTGTAATCTTCAAATTAGCAGGAAATGTTGCCTGGTCTACAAGTCGCTGACCATTTTTCTCATCGCGCGTTTGTGGGCCCTGACCGTTGTCTCGCAACCAAAAAGCGGGAAGATTGAGGTGTTGATCTAACCAGTCAATGGCTAACCACTGACCTTGAGAGTCTACCGTGAAGTTGGGTGGCATGCCCCGTTATTAACTCGTATTTAAAGCACCGTGCTATGACATTCGCGCCAAATGTTTAAACTAAGCGACCTGAGTAAGGTAGAAATTCGAAGTAACAACACACCTGTTTATTACCTCTACACCGCCGCGCTTTTGATAGTTTTTATTTATTGATTAGCTTCCAGAAGAATTTAGCCCATCTCGCAATTCCATGACCGCGCTACCAGGCTTTAATGGCTTTTGTTGGGTATCAGCAGGTGCCCAACCACTCAAAAAAACTAGATCAAAAGTTGCCGTTACCCCCCCGGATCCATCAGGAAATCGAGCCTTGTATACTTCATCAAAAATAGGCCAAAACGCGCGTGGCAGTATTTGTCGAGGTTGAGCTTTAACAGCGTTAGTTTGCCCCATTGCCCTCAAATCTTTTAATAGCTTAAGCGGACTACTGAAGCTGGTGCGCACAAGTTCATGATCAACTACAGGAAGAGCAAAGCCAGCTCTTTGCATTAAACCCGCTGCAGTGGGCAAATCAATCATTGGAGACATTCGAGGCGCGTGGGCCAGACCGCAGCGCTCTTCAGTTTCAATTAAGCTAGAACGCAATTCAAATAAACTTGTTCCCCCAATTAAAGCTGCAGAGAAAAAACCATCGGGCACCAGTGCCCTGCGGATTTGTGTTAGTAACCCTGGGAGATCATTTACCCAGTGAAGCTGTAGATTTGATAAAATCAGATCAACTCCCGAGGCTTCTGTAGGCCAAATCTCTACTTCAGCGTCAATTTCGAAAAAAGGGTGACTTTCGGATAACGCGTCAGAAAGTGCGTGAAAATCCGCGCCATGAAGGACTATCTTATCGAAATCCCGCTTTATGAAACTTAAGCGGTCCGCAAGCGCTTCTGCGCCTTCTCGAAACAACCAACCTTCGTGAAAGTTTGCAAGCTTTGAACGCTTTCGGCGAAGATTACGCAGCTCTGGTTCAAATAAATATGCAGGGTCCATGCGGTTCGTTAAAACTTTAGTTACCCCAAGCGCAACATATTAAAATTAACCATTATAAGTATGGTCCTCTTCGATTTGATGCAGCCTTCACCTCACGAAGCTAAGCATGCACAGGGAACAAAAGTCTTGATATTTGTTGATCTGTATCATGTCCCTACATGTAGCTCATGCCACAAAAATCTATTACTATGTACTATCGGCCTTTGTGTGGGTTCTGCTCTTCGGCAGAACACCTTCTCAGGTCAAAAGGCTACGTGATCAGTAAAATTAATATCTGGGAAGTGGCTGGAGCAAAGGAAGAAATGGTTCAGCGCAGTGGTGGAAGGACTACTGTCCCTCAAATTTTTGCTGACAATGACTATGTCGGCGACTGCAATAAATTACACGACTTAGAGCGCAATGGGGAACTAGAGGCGAGTTTAAACCTTTAAATTCTTTAGATCCAAGCCAATAAGAAATAGATCAGCGTCAAAATGCTTGCTCGCAATCTCAATTGGCCATGTAAGAAATGGGATTAACGGGTTGCTCTCGGTAACGTATCTCAAAGTGAAGCCGCCCATCAACGCCAGTTGAGCTCGTCCCCGCGTTAGCAATTATATCTCCTTGCTCTACAATATCTCCCCGTTTGACACTTACTTCTGAGTTCTGGCCGTAAGCAGTAAAATAATCGTCCGCATGCTTGATGAGCACAAGATACCCATAACCGCTTATCCCAGTCCCAGCAAATGCAACGACCCCATCCTCTGCGGCGAAAATTGGTGCTCCGCTATTTACCTTAATTTCAATACCATCTGCAGTCTGCCCATTATTTTGGCTACCAAAATTCGTTAAAATTCGCCCCCTTGCTGGCCATCTAAATTTGGAACCACGCCGAGGCGGTGGACTGGGAAGCATTACAGGTGTAGCGGAAGAGGTCGTAACTTCTACCTCCGCAAGTTCGTTCTGTGGATTTGACGATGATCTATCCGGGCCGATAGGGTCTAGAAAAACTCCACTTTGATTGGAATCTAAGGCATTCGGCAGGGTCACAACGCTGGTACCATTAGGCGCTGTACCCGTTGCCGAAACTCCGTCTAATCCAGGTATTGAAAGCTCTTGACCTACGGCTAATTGGCTAGGGTCGGATATGTTATTGGCCTGCATTAATGCGGAGACTTCTATGCCATACCTCTGCGCTATAGCATACAAAGTTTCGCCACTTGTTACCGTGTGGAACGAGGTTAGTCTCGAAGATCCCTCTGGAACAGAATTAGACTGGCTATGCCCTGGCATAGAAGGGATGATCAGGTCTTGTCCAACCGCTAATTGACCTGGGTCAGTTATATTATTTGCCGCAGCCAGCATGCCAACATCGACACCCTGTGAGCGAGATATAGAATACAGTGTATCTCCAGCGGCAACCGAGTATGTATTCGAACGACTTAAATCAGTCTCAGATATCGCCAAAGTAGCATAGCCTCGGAGCATTAGATTTTGGCCAACTTTAAGAATTGGTGAAGGTCCAAGACCATTTTCGCTACTTATTTGTGCAACGGTGAGACCAAACCGATTAGAGATACCATAGAGCGTGTCGCCTGATACAACGCTATACATGCCATCTTCCCTTAGTGAGCCATTAGAAGTCGGTGTAGGAGGTGGGATTTGAGCATAACTCATGGGTGCAACCAAGGCCCAACCTAAGGCAAAAGCGGCTAAAGCCTGATAACACAGTGACTTAGACATATTCGATAAAATAACTTAAAATATTATCTTAATACTATGAATTTACTTGAATTTTTTCACAACTTCTCATTTGAAAAAAGTTGTCCATTTTGTTCTAGGCGTTGCTAAAAATCCGCAGACTTAAGGTTTTTCTATGAAGATAAGCCACCGAGCATGGGTACAAATTGCACCAACCCCAGCGTCTTTGCACTTAACTTAGTTTCAGACTTACGAGTGTAAACCTTGAGCGATTGTCGGTCGTTTTGATTACCAACAGGGGCAACTAAACGGCCACCTATAGCAAGCTGTGCAAAAAGCTCTTGAGGAACACTATCTGGCGCACAAGTAAGTATAATACCGTCATATGGCGCTCCGCTTGGCCAACCCAAAAAGCCATCTCCTAAATGCAAATCCGTATTATAAATTTCCAAACTTAGCAGCCGGGCTCGAGCACTATGGTGAAGCTCCGGAATACGTTCAATACTTGTGACACGTTGGCTTAAATGAGCTAAAATTGCAGCTTGATAGCCAGAACCAGTCCCTACTTCGAGAACACGACTATTGGGCTTTAGCGCGAGTTCCTGGCTCATTTTTGCAACTACAAAAGGCTGTGACAACGTTTGCCCCAAGCCAAGGGGCAGGCTTTGATTCTCATAAGCTAAATGTTTGTAAGATTGCGGAGCAAACTTCTCCCTAGGAACTCTCTCCATTGCCGCCAGCACCCGCGTGTCATGGATGCCATCACGCCTCAACGCCATGATCAACTTGACTAATTTTGGAGCATTTGGATCTGTGCTCATTAATTTAACCTAAACGGTTATGCTCATCTAAACCGCTAAACTTAACTTTGTCATGCCACCCATATACGGGGAAAGAACATCTGGAAGTAGCACAGTACCATCAGATTGTTGATAGTTTTCGAGCAGAGCCACCATCGTTCTCCCGACAGCTAAGCCGGAACCGTTAAGTGTGTGCACCGGTGAAAGCTCTTTTTCATCCTTTGTCCTCATGCGGGAGTTCATCCGCCGAGATTGAAAATCCCCACAATTTGAACAGGAAGAAATTTCGCGGTAGGCAGCTTGAGCAGGCAACCAAACCTCAAGATCGTAAGTCTTACGAGCGCCAAATCCCATATCACCCGAACACAGAAGCATCACACGATAAGGGAGCCCAAGGGCCTGAAGAATAGATTCTGCACATTCGGTCATCCGCTCAAGTTCCATTTCGGAGCTATCAGGCGCAACTATCGAAACCATCTCAACCTTGCTGAACTGATGCATGCGAATAAGCCCTCTAGTATCTCGGCCAGCTGACCCAGCCTCTGAACGAAAACAGGGTGTAAAAGCCGTATAGCGGTGAGGTAGGCTTTCCGCCGCGATAATTTGATCTGCTGCTAAATTTGTCAGCGGCACTTCGGAAGTAGGTATAAGATAATGATCACTATCTGTCTTGAACAAATCTTCTTCAAATTTTGGCAACTGGCTGGTTCCGTATAGAGCATTCGCCCGCACCAAAAACGGCGGCGCTACTTCTTCTAAACCATGCTCGTTAATATGCTTATCCAGCATGAAATTTGCCAACGCGCGTTCAAGTCTCGCTAGTGCCCCCTTAAGGACTGCAAAACGAGAACCCGACATCTGAGCAGCGATCTCAAAGTCTAAAAGTCCTAATCCTTCGCCTATATCAAAGTGTTGCTTAGGCTCGTACTTGAATTCCTTCGGTTCACCCCATTTTCTGATTTCCAAATTCTGGGACTCATCATAACCCATTGGAACGTCTTCTTGCGGAGAATTAGGTAAGCCTTCCAAAAGACTATTGAGGCTAGCAGCTGCACTTTGCTCTTCTCTTTCTAGCAAGATCATAAGGTCTTTAATCCGCGCCACCTCGCCCATTGCCGCTTCGGCATCATCGTGGTTTCCCTGCTTTTTTAAAGATCCAACCGTTTTGGAAATCACATTCCGCTCTGACTGCAATGCCTGCAGTCTAGTCTGCGCCTCTCGGCGCGTTGAATCGTAAGCAAGAATATCGCTAGATTGAGGCTCTAGACCTCGCTTCTTCATAGCAGCATCAAACTGATCGGGGTTTGAACGGATGGCTCGAATATCATGCATGAGCGAGCTTTAGCTGCTTACGTGCCGAATATTAAGCCTTTTTATCTTCTAAAGGATCGGTCGAATCTTCTCCAACTGGATCTTGATAGTCAGGATCGAGATAAGGATTGCGGGCGACTTGCCGGCGCTCAATGCCTCTACAGATAATTATGGATGCTTCGTATAGTCCATAAAGCGGGATGAAGAGCATTATCATTGTAATACCGTCTGGGGGCGTAAGCGTTGCAGCCGCGACCATACAAGCAACCACAGCATAACGTCGCTGCTTTGCTAAGTTAGACGGGCGCACGAGACCTGCCATGGTGAGGAGCGCCAAAGCAACAGGCAGTTGGAAAGCAATGCCGAATGCTAGAACCATGCGCATGAAGAAAGCCGCATACTGATCGATCTTTGGGAGAAAATCAAAGCCTAGGTTTTGTGTGAAGCCAATCAGGAAACCAAATGCCCATGGCATTACAATGAAGTAACAAAGACTAGCCCCTGCGGCCAAGAGGAATGGGCTCGAAAGAATAAATGGCAAACCTGCGCGCTGCTCATTCTTCAACAAACCCGGAGCCACAAAACGCCAAATCTGAAAGAGCACATAAGGCATTGCGACAAGCAGGCCTGCGTAAAAGGCCACTTTAAGGACAGTAAACAGTGCTTCTGTCGGCGCAGTGGCAATAAACGTAGAAAAAGTGACCGCATCTTCAGAGTTTAAATACTTCGATACCGGCCACTGGATTAAGGCCATTAATTGCTTTTGGAAAAAGATGAAAATTGCAATTGTGGTGAAAACCACAGATCCAATAATCAGCAGCAAACGCTGCCTCAGTTCTTTGATATGCTCCCTTAATGGCGCAGATGAAGGATCAGCCCCACTCCCAACAAGATCATCTTCTACACTCATCATCTTGCCTTATTAGATTGAGGTGAGTCTTCAGACTCGGCTGTTGCTGAGTCCGAAACCTTAGATTGAGCCAAGTCTAAAGATGTATCTGCCCTGACAGCAAACGATGCCTCATTAACTTCCTTGCTGGTCTTTTCTAAATCTTTGGCAATATCTCCCGTTGGATCAAGAGTATCTTTGACCAATTTATTCGGATTGAAACTGCGCGCCTGATCTAACATTTTACGCTCCTCAGAAAACCCCGCATCATCGGCCATATTGTCAATCTGACGACGAAAATCTCGAGCCATCGATTGCACATTGCCCACCCACTTGCCGATGGTTCGCAGCATGCCAGGAAGGTCATCAGGACCAACGACAACAATTAAGATGATAGCAATGATCGCAATCTCTTGTGCACCCATACCAAACATAGAACTTGAGACCCTCAGGCGTGCTTAAATTACGTCTAACCTAGGCCTTTGGCTTCTTAGCTGATGCTTTCTTAGTCGATGCCTTTTTTGTAGCCGGTTTTTTTGCTGATGCTTTCTTCTTTGGCGCCGCTTCCACCTCAACAATTTCAACTTCTTGAGCTTCTACCGCTGGCGCATCATCATCATCTTTATCACTCTCAGCCTCGTCTGCCCCTTCCTTTAAGCCTGACCTAAACGAGTTAATGCCGCGTCCAATATCTCGCATAAATGCTGGTATCTGTCCTCGCGAACCAAAAAGCACTAAAGCGATTACACCAATCACCAAAAGTCCAGGCCAACCCCACTGGCCAATAAATCCAAACATTCTAATTTCTCCTATTTATTAAATACGTAAACCAAGTCAGGATTGACCCCGACCCCAAACCGCTCTCCTGGAGCAGGCAAAAACTGGCCATCCATCTTACAGTGCAGATGCAAGTTTCCGGAGGCAGTTGCAAGTGCCATGTGGATCATTGACTGACGCCCTAATTGCCGAGATGCCTCCACTTCAACCACAGGCATTCCAGGACCTTCAATCGGACATAAATGGATTGCCTCCGGCCGAACCAAAACTTCAAGCTTAGACTTTTCAGGAAGTGAAGTTTGACGTAATCTACCTAACTCGGTCACTACCCATCCCTGATCAACAAATCCATCAATCAAATTTGTTTCACCAAAAAATTGAGCGACGAAAGCATCCTTAGGGGTGAAAAACAAATCATTTGGCACGCCTATCTGAGCAACTTTGCCAGCTCGCATAAGCGCCAGTCGGTCAGCCATAAACAAAGCTTCGTCAGGATCATGAGTAACCATGAGTGCGGTCGTTCCTGTCTCTTTTATTAGGTGCAAAGTGTCATCACGGACCCTACTTCGAAGAGATGGATCGAGTCCAGAGAATGGCTCATCAAGCAAAAGCACGTCTGGCCCCGCGGCCAATGCTCTAGCAAGGGCCACGCGTTGTTGCTGACCGCCGGAGAGTTCGTGCGGTAATGATTTAGAATAACTAGAGAGGTCTAGTCTCTCCAATAGCTCTGGAACTTTAAGGCCCTCTCCGATTTCACCTCGGCCACGCTGACCGAACCCAACATTGTCCGCGACTGTCATATGAGGAAACAGTGCAAAATCTTGAAACATTAGACCAACGGATCTAGCCTCAGGCGGAACTCTAACAGTAGGGGAGGACACTACTTCCCCAGACAATCTTACCTCGCCTTCAGCCAAATCATTCAGCCCAGCAGCAACTCTTAAGCATGTAGTTTTCCCACAGCCAGACGGGCCAAGTAAGCAGAGAAATTCGCCTCGCATTACTTGAAAGCTGACTTCATCTATCGCGTTAAGATTTTGTCCATAAGAGTATGAGACACGGTCAAATTCAAGAGCAACTTCAGTCATTATTACTCTCCTCATCCTCAGGCCGCAACTCTTCTCGCGCTTCTAGCGCATCCTCGTCCCGATATTCCTCAATAAGATGTTCATCATCGAACACCCCAAAAAGCTGGGGGCTTGAATCACCAATAAGTCCAGCGGCCCGTAAATCTTGTACACCTGGCAATCCATCCAAGCCTTCAAGGCCGAAATGGTCAAGAAATGCTGGCGTAGTACCCCATTCAATAGGGCGACCAGGTGTATCTCGACGACCTTGCGGCGCGATCCAGCCTAGCTCTAACAAAATATCCAAAGTGCCCCTAGCGACAGAAACCCCTCTCAAGTCTTCGATGTCTCCACGCGTCGTGGGTTGATGATATGCAATAATCGCTAAAGTCTCGAGACCCGGTTTAGACAGTTTTCGCTCTTCTTCCCTAACAAGGGTCATCATGCTTGATAAATCCGATGCTGTTCTGAATGCAAAGCACTTGCCGGACTTCTCTAAATTAACACCCCTGCCGCTATAATCCGCAGCTAGCTCGTCCATAACAGCATCAAGATCAGTCGCTTCCCCCACAAGTTCGTGGAGTTCATCAGCAGCCATAGGCTTTGCGGCAGCAAATAAAGTTGCTTCAATTAAGCGCTTCGCTAGAACTATTTCCATGGGCTGCCCTTAACCAGTCACAGGAACTTGGTCGAGAGGGCGCAGCATCAAAGGACCAAACGCCTCGTCTTGCTTTAACTCTAATTTACCCTGCCGACTTAGTTCAAGCCCTGCGAGTAGCGTCGATGCAAGAGCAGAACGGCGGAGCTGCGAAGCCTCTTCCCCTTTTGATTCTGGAAGAAAATCTTGAAGACTTTTCCAAGTTGGTGTTTTGACCTGAAGCAAATTAGATAACCGCTCAAGTGCTTGCTCAAATTTGTAGAGTTTAGGCCTAACCACAGTTAACGACGCAGCCTCGCGTCGTTTATGAAAATTAGAGTACGCCTGCAAAAGATCATAAATCGATGCGCTGTATCTAACATTAGTTGTCACACTTGCCTCGGGCTGGCGAGCGGTCGCAAATCGATTCTGTCCAAGGGTAGGCATAGCGAGTAAAGCTTCACCGGCATTTTTCATTGCATCAAGACGCTTAAGCCTAATAGCTAAAGCCGCGGCGATTGCGGCAGGATCTTGTTCTTCTGAGGTGACCTCAACTGGAGGCAGTAATAGTTTTGACTTCAGATAGGCTAGTACAGCAGCCATAACTAAATAATCGGCTGCTAGCTCTAGATTTTGTTTTTTGACTTCCAGAACGAATGCTAAATACTGGTTTACCAATTCCAGAATCGAAATAGCGGCAAGATCAACTTTTTGCGTTTTCGCGAGCTCAAGCAAAACCTCTAACGGTCCGTCGTAAGCCTCTAAATCAACAACTAGTTGCGTTGGTGGCACATTGCTTGTGGGTTTGCTCATGATGCCTCCCTAAGGAGTTATACATGGGGAACTCAAGCCATCGTGGGTTAACCGTTGAAGACGAGCCACTGCCGCTCAGAGCGGCCAAGATTTGCACCTATTTCACGTGCACTAGTACCATCAGAGAAACCAGTTAGATAAAGCCTAAACCAAGTCTGTCCATCAACCTCTGTTTCAAAATATGATGCTTTAATTCCGTCGAGCTGGATAGGTGCACTTCGCAAAAGTGCAGCAAAAGCAGACTCTGCTGCATTGAGTGTAAGGTAAGCACCTTCTTGAACATACAGACTGATGGGGGGTACCGCCAAGAGGCGGCTAGAAGTGGAGATTTCAGTTTCCGGAACCATGATCATGGATGATGTGGAAGTCTGAACTATCGCATCCGAAGCGCTATCAATACTGTTAGCTGCGACAGCACCCTCAAAAATAATCGGTATATCGATATCTTCAATTATCGTTAACTCCTCGTCTATCATCGGGCTGGGCTGGAGCCCTAGCGCTAAGTCAAGAGCTGAGAGGGCAGGAAAAGGTATTGGCTCGATAGCCTCTAGCTCACCAGAGGGAAAAGAAGTTGATATGACAGCACTAGTGGTTGCTTGTATTTCGGGATTCAGTACGCTCAAATCTTGGCCTTCAACTTGCAACCCACCTGGATCAGCCGGTATAATCCGGTCAGGTCCATCGAAGGCGACTATGCGAATTGGCTCATTTAATGGGCGCGGGCCCATGAATTGAGAATAAGCCGCAAACGCAACAAGTGCAGTAAGCAATGTAAGTATGCTGACTAGCACAAACCGCCTACTATTTTTGTCACCATGCGCTATTTGAGAAGTTCTAGCGAAGGTTTTCTTCTGGGGCTCAGTAAACGCAGCGCTGACCGCCGCCTTAACCTCTAGCCCACGCATTTCTGTCATATTTGGCTCTGCCATATCGGCTAAGCCTGCCATATTAGGCACGATGGGTTTAGAGGAGTTTGATCTAGCCTTTGGAACTAACCGCTTAGCCTCCGAAGACAAATCCGATTCGGGTCGAACATCTATCTTGGTAGCTTTAGGATGGGGATAGACTCCTTCCAGGAATGCACTTGCATTCGGGGCACTTTCATGTGCCTTAGTTGATCCAATATGACCGCTGTCCCCAATGGCATCCTGCTCTGCAAGTACTTTTGATGGTGCCGACGGGAATGACGGCCGCATTATCGGGTTTTGAAATGGAACATTACTTTGATAGTCTTGGTCCAATGAATCATCAAAAATTGTTGCACGTGCTTGCGACATTGGGCTGACAGGAGCGCCCGGTGAAAAAAACCCCTCGGAAGGATCTGACTCAATGGAAGAGGCTACCAAAAACGACTGGTGAAGTTTTGCACTCCCTGCTTCAGAATCCGCTTCGTGACCCTCCGCCGATGTTATCCCGGACTGTGTCATCCCTCAATTCCTCTAACGGAACCACCCCCATAAGCTGCAGCCCCGCCCTCAATGTTACCGCGACTTGTTCAACTAAAAAAAGTCTCGCCGCTGTAAGGTTAAAATTATCTTCAAGTATAAATCGCAAACCTGGCTCCCGCCCCATTGACCACCGTGCGTTAAAGGCGGCAGCAAGATCATGCAGATAAAACGCCAAACGATGCGGTTCTCTCTGCAGGGCAGCGGCCTCCAAAATTTTTGGCCAGAGGGCCAGCTGCTTTACCACCTCCAAGTCTTCGACAGTCAATGAAGAAAGATCGGTAAGCTGCTGAGAATTAACAATTTTTTGATCGTCTGTCCATACTTTTCCCACTTGGTGACGAAGCGACCGGGTCCGCGCGTGCGCATATTGCACATAAAATACAGGATTGTCTTTTGACTGCTCTACGGCCGCTGATACATCAAAGTCCATTGTCTCGCTTGGCTTGCGGGTTAACATTGAGAACCGAAGAACGTCCGGACCAACTTTATCCAGCACGTCTCTAAGGGTTGTAAAAGTACCCATTCGTTTAGACATTCGAACTGGCCTACCCTGGTCAAGAACCTTGACTAAAGCGCATATTAAAACTTCTAAATCTAGAGAACCATTTGTTACAGCTCGGGTAGCAGCCGCAGTGCGCAAGACATGGCCCTTATGGTCCTCTCCCCAAATATTGATCAACTTACCCTGTGTTCGCAAAGCCTTGTCTCGATGATACGCAATATCGTTACAAAAGTACGTATTGGTACCATCCGACTTCTTTAGCGGTCGATCCACCTCATCACCAAAATTTGTTGCCTTAAAAAGTAACTGCTCTCGAGGCTCCCAGTCATCAGGCTTTTTCCCCTTCGGCGGCTCTAACACCCCGTTATAAAGCAGCCCTTTTTCATTTAAATCCGTGAGACAAGCTTCAACTTTTCCTGCCTCGATGAGCTCTGCTTCAGAAGAAAAAATTTGCGTTATGCCAAGTTTTTTTAAATCTAACTTAATGTCATCTAAGAGGAAATTAATCGCAAAGTCCCGGATCGTATCGTGCCAATTGTTATTAGCCAGCCATTTGTCCCCATCCCGCCTTTTTAAAGCATCTGCAACTTCGACCACGTACATGCCGCCATATGCACCTTCGGGAATTTGAATATTTTCTCCGAATAACTCACGATAGCGCAAATGAACGGTATGAGCTAATACATTAACTTGATTACCAGAATCGTTAACATAGTATTCTCGCGTCACTTCAAAGCCTACTGATTCTAAAACATTTGCCAAGACGTCGCCGATAACAGCGCCGCGAACATGGCCCATATGCAAGGGTCCAGTTGGGTTGGCCGAAACGTACTCAACATTTATTTTATTACCATTGCCGATACTCGAATGACCGAACTTCTCCCCAGATGCAGAGATAGACCTTAGCAGTTCATGCCATGCGATATTTTTCACTCGCATGTTTATGAAACCCGGCCCAGCAATTTCAACAACTTCTAGCCAATCCCAACTTTGGAGACGTTTAGCTAGCTGAATAGCGAGATCACGAGGCTTTAACCCCGCGGGCTTTGCAACAACCATCGCAGCATTGGTCGCAAGATCCCCGTGCTTCAGGTCACGCGGTTGATCAACAGAGACTTTGCTAAAGTCCAACTCAGGAGGTACCAGACCCTCCAGGGAAGCGACAACTTTTTCGCGGGCTATGGCAAACAAATTCATGGTCTGCCCTTTAGGGCCTAACTTAACTTTTCAAAAGCCTGCTGAGCATATCTATCCGTCATACCACCTATGTAATCAGTGACTGTGGTCCCCAAGTCAGCGCCTAAATCCATTTTCGCCAACCAACGACCTCCCATATGCTCAGGGTGGCTCATAAAAATATCAAAAAGCGTTTCCAACATGTCCTCACATTTAGCGCGTGGCGCTAAAATATCTGGATGACGATAAAGGTTGATGTACAAAAACTGACGCAACTCTCGAAGTTGCTCCCAAAATTTACCTGAAAATCTTATAAGAGGACGTTCATACAACATAACATCATCCACGCTCCGCACACCAGCCTCTTCCAATAATGTTCGTGAATGATGGACGACATCATGAACACAAGCAGAAATTGTCTGACGTACGAGCTGAAATCGACGACGCTTTGCCGGGAGTGTTTTATGCCTGAGCATTTGAAGATCCGGTAAATCACCAAAATCAAACAAAGTTGAGCGTAAGCCGTCATCTAAATCGTGATTAGTATATGCAATATCATCAGCTATCGCTGCAACCTGCCCTTCTAAGCATGCGTATTTTGTCGGATCGATAGCACGGGCAATACACATGTCTTCTAAAAATGAATCATGCATTTCATAAATTGGACCATTATGTTTAATGGTGCCATCTAACGCCTCCCAAGATAGATCTAATCCATCAAAATTTTCATAGCGCTCCTCCAGAAGTTCTAGCACGCGAACGGTCTGTAAATTATGATTGAAGGCGTTGAGCCCATGCCTCTGTCTTGCGCGGCTTAAAGCATCTTCTCCTGCATGACCGTAAGGAGGGTGACCTAGATCATGTCCAAGTGCGATAGCCTCAGCTAAGTCTTCATCCAATCTCAGCGCTCGCGCAATTGTTCTCGTGATTTGGGCAACTTCAATAGTATGCGTTAACCTCGATCGGTAATAATCCCCAGTTTGAAAAACAAATACTTGGGTTTTATGCGCTAGTTTTCGGAATGCGCCCGAATGCAAAATTCGATCACGATCTCTCTGGTAAGGACTTCTGAATTCATCTTTGTTTCGCTCGTGAAGTTGCCCTTTGGACCGTTGCCAGTCAGTTGCGTATGGGGCAAGGTGTTGGCTTTGCATGATGAATTGCCTAAATAGGTCCTATGACAGTTGAATTAACATCAGCAGCTGCTGCGCGAGTAGCGACCTTAGCGGAAAATGAAGGCAAGCCCAAGCTTATGCTACGGGTCGGTGTATTAGGCGGTGGATGTTCCGGCTTTCAGTATGAGATAGGTTTTGCAGAGGAGATTGGGAAAGACGACCAAGTCTTTGAAACTGACGGAATTAAAATGCTCATCGATGAGACCTCGCTTCCATTCCTCACTGGTGCAAAGGTGGATTTTGTGCAGGAATTAATCGGCGCATCGTTCCGAATCGACAACCCCAATGCGAATGCATCTTGCGGTTGCGGCTCATCATTCTCGCTTCTGTGAAAATTATCTCATACAACGTGGCCGGTATAAGAGCTCGTGAAAAACATTTTTGGCCCTGGTTAGAAAAATCAGATGCCGACGCAGTTCTAGTACAAGAGATTAAGGCGCAGAATGACACTTTCCCATTTGAGCACGCGCACGCCGCTGGATACACCGCCCACATTGTTGGCCAGAAAGGCTTCAATGGCGTCGCGATACTAACGAGAGGGAAAAGCGATCGGGTTATTGACCACCTACCGGGCGATCCAAAAGATCTGCAAGCTAGGTATATCGAGGTGGATTTTGAAGGAATAAGACTTGCCTGTCTCTACTTGCCAAACGGCAATCCCATCCATGATCCTATCAAGTATCCCTATAAATTAGACTGGATGTCTAGACTTGAGGCCAGAATGGCTGAAATATTAACAAAAGAGATCCCTGCGCTTTTTGGAGGAGATTACAATGTCTGTCCTACCGCAAAAGATATCTGGGATGAGACTGCTAACGCAGGTGAAGCTCATGTTC
>CAXQZM010000077.1:0-12985 GCA_964228455.1 Alphaproteobacteria bacterium
GGCTGCTGCTTGATGTGGTTAGAGGAAACCGAACTCTATTCATGCGTAATGATGAAGTGGAATCTGCATGGGGTTGGATAGACCCGGTGCTAGATGCGTGGCGTAATAGCAGTATGGAACTTAACTTATACCCAGCTGGCACTATGGGGCCGCTTGAAGCAGATCGCTTGCTTAGTAAGCGAGGTCACTCTTGGCATTCGGTTGATGATCAATGATTGGTGAAATCAATACCTTCCAAAGCAGGGCTGCTTTGGCAGAAAAACTTGCTGACGAGATAATGGATTGGTGCGTTGCACCTGGGCAATTAGAGCTTTCTGGTGGGTCAACCCCCCACGAATTGCTTAGCGTATTGGGCTCGCTTGATTTGCCGTCAAATTTAATGATTTTACCGGTAGATGATCGCTGTGTTTCTCATGATAGCATCTACTCTAATTATGGTATGTTTCGAAGTGCTTTAACAGGACGCAATTTACTTCCTCTATTTGACGAGCAACTGGGTGTTCAGGGGTCTACGGAAAACTTGAATTCTGGTTTAGCCGAGGGTCGTCGCTTTACTATTTTGGGTCTCGGTCCTGATGGCCATACAGCGTCTCTTTTTCCAAATAGCCCAGACTTGGCCAAAGGGCTCGATCCGTGTTCGCCCGCATTTATCGCATCTCACCCGACGATGGAGCCACTGGTACCTCGAATAACAATGACTGCATCACATATTTTAGCTGCAGATAGGTTAGTTTTGCATTTCCATGGCACCTCTAAGTGGGAGTTGTTTGAACAGGCCCAAGTTAGTGATCCACTCTTGCACCCCATTTCTCATTTTCTGAGACATCCAGCTAAAGAAGTAGACGTCTTCTATGCGCCCTGATTTAAAGAAAGTATTAGCCCGAATTCGAGCGCGTAGCGCGGACAGTAGATCGGCATACCTTGAGAGAATGTCTCAGCAGCGCCGAAGTGGTCCAAACAGAGGTGCTCTTTCGTGTGGAAACTTAGCGCATGGTTTTGCTGCCTGCGGAGCGGGTGATAAAGCAGCTTTAATGAGCGGTGGCAGCCCTAATGTAGGCATCGTAACAGCCTATAATGATATGCTGTCAGCGCATGAGCCACTTAAAGACTTCCCAGATTTAATAAAGGAAGCAGCTAGGGATTTTGGCGCAACTGCGCAAGTTGCGGGGGCTGTTCCAGCTATGTGTGATGGTGTTACCCAAGGTCAGCCAGGCATGGACTTATCACTTGCAAGCCGAGACGTTATCGCGATGTCTACAGCGATAGCCTTATCGCATAATATGTTTGATGCAGCGCTAATGCTGGGGACATGTGATAAGATAGTGCCAGGCTTATTTATTGGCGCCTTGTCTTTTGGGCATCTGCCAATGGCTTTCTTACCAGCGGGCCCGATGCCCTCAGGCTTGTCTAATCCTGAGAAGGCAAGAGTTCGCCAAGACTACGCAGCCGGAAAAGTTGGTGAAGAAACTTTGCTAAAGGCGGAGTCCGAATCTTATCACTCCCCAGGTACTTGCACATTTTATGGGACTGCGAATACTAATCAGATGATTCTGGAGTTTATGGGTCTGCAGTTGCCAGGAACCACCTTCGTGCCACCATACAGTGCGCATCGAAGTGCGGTCGTATCGGAGACTACTAAGAAAGTTTTATCCAGGACAGATTTAGGCGATGACTACATACCTCTTTGTGATGTTGTAAGTGAGGCATCAGTGTTGAATGCGCTTGTGGGCTTAATGGCGACTGGTGGCTCCACTAATCTAATTTTGCATCTAATGCCGATGGCTGCGGCTGCTGGTGTGCTTTTAAGTCTTGAGGACATGGCTAGCATATCAGCGGCTGTTCCCTTGCTTGCTCGTGTTTATCCCAACGGACCTGCAGACGTAAATCATATGAATGCAGCTGGTGGTCTTCCATTTCTAATTAATAGTCTTCGGAGTGAAGGTTATTTGAGTGAAGAGGTTAAGACACTTATGGGAAATGGGCTTGATTCGTATGGGTTTGAATCGGTCTTTGATGGCAAACTTGATATGGTTTCAGCTCCCATCACCTCTCGTGACACTGATGTGCTGCGCTCTGCCGCAGATCCTTTCGCTACCACCGGCGGTATACAGGTGCTTTCGGGAAATTTAGGCCAAGGTGTCATTAAAGTCTCTGCTGTTGATCCAAAGCATCATTGTATAACTGCTCCAGCAAAAGTTTTTGATACTCAAGCGGCATTCCTCAAAGCGTTTGAGCAAGGAAAGTTGCATTGTGACCATATTGCAGTGGTCCGTTTTCAGGGTCCACAATCAAATGGTATGCCTGAGCTGCATAAACTGACACCGCCGCTTAGTGTGCTGCAGGGTTTAGGTTACTCGGTCGCTCTTGTAACTGATGGCCGTATGTCTGGTGCGAGTGGTAAAGTTCCAGCCGCAATTCATATTAGCCCCGAAGCACAAGCAGGGGGGGCTCTAGCGAAGGTGCGAGATGGTGACGTAATTAAACTCGACGCTACTCAGGGGACTTTGAGCGTGCTGGCTGACATAGATTGTCGCTCCGCAAGTCTCAAAGTTGATAGAACGGATCAATATTTGATGGGTCGCGAGTTATTTTCTGGCGTCCGAAGATTAATGAGTCCCTCATCGAGTGGTGGAAGTTTTGTAATATGAAATTTTTTGAAACTGATTTTGTTCTTAACTCTGGACCCGTTATCCCGGTGCTTGCACTTAATGCAGATGAGACTCTTGAGCCAATGGCCGAGGCCTTGGTGGCCGGCGGTATAAAGGTATTTGAAGTAGTTTTACGCACGCCATCTGCCCTTGAGGTAATAAAGCGATTAAATGGCCGGGTCCCCATTTTGGGTGCGGGTACTATCCTGAACAAGAGTCAAATGTTGGAGGCACAGAAAGCGGGAGCTACGTTTTGTGTCTCGCCAGGGCTTACAGAGCAGATTCACGTGGCGGCGGTAGAACTTGAGATGCCTTTATTGCCGGGAGCTGTTACGGCTTCTGAAATTATGAACGCTCGCGAGCTGAATTACAGAAATCTAAAGTTTTTTCCTGCTGAGCGGTCAGGTGGACCTGCTGCTTTGGCAGATTTTGCTGCGGTTTTTCCTGATTCACGGTTTTGTCCAACCGGCGGTGTTTCTGCGGAGAACGCGTCGTTGTATCTTGAGAATAAAAATGTTTCTTCTGTGGGAGGCTCAATGGCGACACCCCGAAAGTTTGTGATGGAGAAGGATTGGGCAGGATTACAACGTCATGTCGAGAAACTGATACAATCCTTGACTTGATAAAGAAAGTTGCCTCTTATGATCTTCACCCCGCGAGTGTAGGGGTGGTATCGTTCTATGACTATCAAGGAGAAGCCCATGCGTGCAATTTTTGTTTCAGGCATCGCTTTGGCGGTGGCATCCCATGCTTCAGCCCAAGAGCTTAATATTTTCAATTGGTCGGACTACATAAATGAAGAGTCGATCCCAGAATTCATTGCAGAGTCTGGCATAGACACCACTTACGACACATTCGACTCAAACGAAACCTTGGAGGCAATGCTTTTAGCAGGCAACTCAGGTTATGATTTAGTAGTGCCATCTGGTTCATTTCTTAAGAGACAGTCCGAGCTGGGCATTTTTCAAGAACTTGATAAATCTCGTTTAGTGGGACTTGAAAGTCAGAATGAATTTGTGATGAGTAAGGTTGAGACCTATGATCCAGGTCAAACGTACTCAGTTCCGTACATGTGGGGTACAACGGGAGTTGGTTATGTTGCCGAGAACGTAGAGGCGGCTCTCGGCGCCGACGCCCCTACTGATTCTTGGGATTTAGTTTTTGATCCAGAAAACGCGGCAAGAATGGCTGATTGTGGAATATACATGTTGGATGCTTCTGATGAGGTCATACCTGCTGCGTTAAATTACCTGGGTTTAAATCCTGACAGCAAAGACCCTGCTGAACTAGTGAGAGCTTTAGAAGTACTGAAGCCCATCAGGCCATATATCACGAAGTTTGATAGCTCGGAATATATTGATGCATTGGCTGCTGGAGAAATATGCGTGGCAGTAGGCTGGTCAGGTGATATCTTCATTGCCAGAGATGCAGCCGAGGATGTTACAGTTGAATACGTAGTTCCCTCTGAAGGAGCGTTAATGTGGTTCGACCTTATGGCAATTCCGGCAGATGCCGCAAATGTTGATGAGGCTTACACGTTCCTCAACTATATTCTTCGCCCAGAGGTGATCGCCGCTGCCACGAATTATGTCTACTACGCGAATGCAAACCAAGCTGCATTTGATATGGGGCTTATTGAAGAGGAGGTCACCAGTGATCCAGCAATTTACCCTGACGAAGCAACTCTCGAAAAGCTGTATACAACCACTCCTTATAGCTTTGAAGCTCAAGAGTTCATTGATGCTATTTGGGCAGAGTTTGTGGCTGGGAACTAAATATTTTAAGCCGTTTTATAACACGAATAAAAGGGTTGCTACGGCAGCCCTTTTTTCTTGTCCCAACGCTCAAATCGACGCACAAGTGATAGATGTTATCGGTTCAGTCACTCTCAAAAAGTTTTGGTGATTTAAATGCAGTGAAAAACGTCTCTCTGGAACTAAGGCCAGGGGAGTTTTTTGCGCTTCTCGGCCCATCGGGTTGCGGCAAGTCAACATTTTTACGAATGCTTGCGGGTTTTGACGAACCTACAAGTGGGGACATACTTTTGGATGGAGAATCGCTACTCGGTCTCCCACCAGAAAAACGGCCTCTTAATATGATGTTTCAGTCGTATGCATTATTCCCACACATGACGGTTGCAAATAATATTGCATTTGGTCTTAAGCAGGCAGGAGTAAATCGTGCTGTGCGCGATGAGCGGATAAAGCAGGTTATGGGCCAGGTGCAATTACAAGGATTGGGCAGTCGTAAGCCTGCTCAGTTATCTGGAGGTCAAAGGCAGCGGGTTGCATTAGCTCGTGCCCTGGTGAATCGCCCCAAGCTCTTGCTGCTCGATGAGCCCTTGGCAGCGCTTGATAAAAAACTTCGGGAAGAAACTCAATTTGAGTTAGTTCGCTTGCAGCAAGAGCTGGGAATAACCTTTATGGTAGTAACGCACGATCAGGATGAAGCCATGTCCATGGCAGACAGACTTGCGGTTATGAATCTTGGTCAAATTCAGCAAATTGGCGCCCCAGACGATGTCTATGAGCGGCCAAACTCGCTTTTCGTTGCTGATTTTTTGGGTACGATTAATGTTTTCGATGCTGGTATTATCGCGGAGATGCGGGTGGGCTTGCGACCAGAAAAAATTCAAGTATCCAAACGTGGGCGCGGTAATCTTAAAGGAATCCTTAAAGACGAAGCATACTACGGGGATGTCTCAACTTTACTTATCGAGTTGAACAATGGACAAAATGTTCGAGTTTCGAGGACTAACCGACATCGGGATGAAGCGGAAGTTTTTGAGGCGGGGGATAAGGTTGTTCTGAAATGGGATGCTGGCGACGTAGTTGAGCTAAATTGATCATGGGGACGCTCGCATCTTTATCATGGTTAGGCCTGATTATATCAATTGGTGGGATTGTTCTTTTTTCGATCTATTGGCGCACCCATAGAGTCGGTGGGGCGCTAATTGCGGCACCTTTTGCCTGGATGGGTGCTTTGTATTTAATGCCAATACTTATTTTAGCTTATATGAGTTTTGGGACTAAAAACTTACAGAATCAGCCTCCATTCGATCCACCTTTGCGAATTGAACAGGGTATAGATCTTAACATATCTACAGAATCTTACAGCGCAGTTGTGACCGACCTTTGGTCTGGCACACGAAAGTGTTTTCGTGGTGTTTGCCTTGGGGAGCCGCAGTTCAAGTACCGACCAGCATTGATCAACTCTGGCACAATCGCTTTGTTCTCCGCGCTTCTTTCGGTATTAATCGCATTTCCTTTTGCGCACGCAATCGCCAGATCCCCTTCTCGATATCAAGCCTTGCTCTTAATGGGTGTGATTTTACCATTTTGGTCTTTCTACATCATTCGAATTTACGCTTTTAGGCAACTCCTTCGCAAAGAGGGCCCAATTAACCAGTTAATTGAGGTTCATAACTCTATTCCATGGCTGTTTGATCTACCAGCTTTAACTGTTTATCCATCTTCGCTGTCGATTGTATTAGGCATCGTCTATACTTATTTGCCGTTTGCTATCCTTCCACTGTATGCGACGCTTCAGTCATCAGATCCCGCTATGGAAGAGGCCGCGGCCGATTTGGGCGCAAGACCTATTCAAAGGTTTTGGCGCATTACTATACCACTAGCCGCCCCAGGCCTAATCGCAGCATTCTTGCTTGTTGGTGTTCCAGCAATGGGTGAATATGTCATCCCCCAGATGATGGGGCCTAATAATCTGGAGCTTCAGAATGGTGTTGTTGGTTGGGAGATCCGTAAAGCGGTAACGAAAGGGCGTGATTGGCCGCTAGGAGCGTTGCTGGGCCTTCTGCTTATGCTTTTGATGGTCGCACCTATGGTTTTATATCAGCGCAATGCTAACAAGTTGGCCGAGCGCGAGGATGGTGTTCTATGAGGCATGTTTTTGATAGCTTAAGTGCTTGGGCGGGACATGGACTATGGTTTGATGTAGTTTGGCAACTAACGCCGGCTGTTATTTTTCTTGCACTTACTGCCCAAGGCCTTGTTCTCTGGCGCCGTGGGAATGCATTGTCATTAACGTTAGGTTATTCCTTCCTCTATCTTCCAATACTTGTTTTAATCGTGTTCTCATTCAACGAGCCAGAGCGCGTAGCTGTTTGGACTGGCTTTACTACAAAGTGGTATGGTTATCTGTTTAATGACGGTGGACGGCAGCTCAAAGAAACTGCCTTCGTTTCATTGCGTGTTGGTTTATTATCTTCCACGATAGGAGTGGTGTTCGGGGTTATGGCGGCGTTGGTGCTTGCTCGAGTTCGTCGATTTTGGGGCAGGAACATTTTTACAGGTCTAATGTACGCACCTCTCATTATGCCTGAGGTAATCACGGGGTTAATGCTACTTATCGCGTTTCAGGTTTTGTTTGTTGATCGAGGTTTCTGGACAGTAGTGTTGGCACATACTACTTTTGCTGTGGCATATGTCTCAGTAGTCGTTCAGGCGCGATTGCAGAGTTTTGATGGTGAGCTAGAATCTGCAGCAAGAGATCTTGGGGCTGGTCCGGTAACGGCTTTTTTTCGCGTAACACTGCCTCTTATAGCGCCGGGGGTAATTGGAGGTTGGCTCTTGGCCTTTACCTTGTCTTTGGATGATGTTGTAATTACTCAGTTTACAAAAGGTGAGGGTGTCAATACTGCGGCAGTCTACACTTTCAGTCAGGTAAAAACACAGACAAAAACCTGGGTAAACGCTTTTTCAACACTAATAATAGGGGTCGTGGCGACTGGCGTTTTTGTATCGTACCTAATAACTCAGTATGGCATTAAGAAAAAATTATGAGCGACCACAAACCATATATAGAAGATGAAGAAGAGCTAAAAGAGACCATACAGGGGGGCAGTACGGATCAGCGGCTGGCACTCGCATTGGGGGGCATTAGTGTCGCAATACTTCAAGAGCAGCGCAGGATGGGTTTTGCTGATCAGGATGTAGCCACGGTTCTCGCTATGGATCATGACGGTGAAGTCGATAAAAAACTCTATGCAGTTTGGCTTGAGCGTTTGTCTAAGTACAGGCTAGCGTTTTTTACAGAAGGCAATATTTCCGAGGCTGATCAGCATTAACAGGATAAAAAAATAAATCTCAAGCTGGTTTTGAGTTGTGCAACATAAGGTTTGACCAGAGTTTTATGACCAGTGACATTAGGTAGGTGATGCAGTGAAACAGAGAATATGCATAGTTGGTTACGGATATGTTGGTAAAGCAATGGTTGCAGCGTTAAGCCGCTCTAAAGAATTCACATGCTCGATTGTTGATCCTGGGTATGAGCAGCACAATCAGCCTTTAGTTGAAGTAATTCGAGATTGTGACGCCGCTATTATTTGTGTGCCGACCCCGCAGCGAGAAGATGGCAGTTGTGATTCGACCATTGTAAGAGATTCAGTTGATACAATCGGCAATCAGATACCAATTTTGATTAAGTCTACTACAGACATAGACACCTTAGGGACATTCAAGAGCTTATATCCCAACGTTACATTTTCACCGGAGTTTCGAAGGGGTCGCCATTCGATTCAGGATTTTTTGGCAGAAGACAAAATGATAATTGGAGGTATTGAAGACCAATGCGCTTATTGGATAAGAATTTTTGAGAAGTGCTTAAATATCCAAGAGTCAATTGCAATAGATATAATTGAGGCAGGTTACGTCAAATATGCGGAAAACTCGTTTCTAGCCACCAGGGTAACTTTCTTTAATGACCTTTACAACTTGATGAGTGTTGCCCACCCTGAACTTAATTATTCTCGGACTGTGAACGCACTGGGCTTGGATCCGAGAATTGGTCATTCGCACAATCAGGTTCCTGGTTATGACGGAAAATTTGGGTGGGGCGGACATTGTTTGCCAAAGGACACCTCAGAATTTGTAGCATTCGCTGAGCGGAATAGCTCCGATCTTCCACTAGTGCGCGAAGTGCGGAGGATTAATGCCAAGCATCGCAAACGAACTTAGTGGCATGAAAAGATGAGTTACGATCTTTATACTTGGCCTACGCCTAATGGATGGAAGGTCCAAATTTTATTAGAAGAGCTTGGCGTGAACTATGCGGTATATCCAGTTGACATTGGCGCTGGCGAGCAGTTCGATGCAGATTATTTAATATTAAATCCAAACAATAAAATGCCAACTTTGGTTGATCACAAAGGACCAGGCAACGAGCGCCATGTCATTTTTGAAAGTGGTGCAATTCTATTATATCTCGCAGAAAAGTATCAAAAGTTTCTACCATCTGACCAAATTGGACGATCAAGCACTATACAATGGTTATTCTGGCAGATGTCTGGGTTTGGCCCGATGTTAGGTCAGGCACATCACTTTCGACATTATGCACCTAAAAAAATTGATTATGCGTTTGATCGGTACACGAATGAAGCTAGGCGGCTTTATCGCGTGCTAAACAAACAGCTTTCCAAAAATGGTTGGGTAAACGGAATCGAATATTCAATCGCAGACATGGCCATTATGCCTTGGGCACGTCTTTGGTATCGTCAGGGAATTGATGACGCCAACATCCCACATGTGATGAGTTGGTTGAAGAGAGTTAAGGCCCGGCCTGCGGTGCAAGCTGGATTGAGTGTATTAGCTGATAAGCGGAATTTGAATCGGAGCCCAGAGCAAGAGGCTGAGGCTAAAAAGTTATTATTTGGTATTGGTCAATAAGATAGTTGAATTAAGCTTAAAAAATTTAGTTATTTATTTTACTGCTTTCGAAATAACAAAATTTTCTTTATCATTTCAGGATGACTACGAGACGCAAAGTACTCGCGAGTGCAGGGGTATGTATACTGGCAGCTCCTGCATTTATTGGAATAGCAAGTGCTCAGGTCGAGCTCAAAGTCATAAGCGCATCCCCCAAAAACGTGAAACTACATTGGCGAAATAAGCTGGGTAGAAATTTTGAAACTTTGTCGTCTTTGCATGATCACTTGTTATTGGAGTTGGCTACTCCCTTGGCTCTAATGAATGCGGGTATCTTTGAGGTTGGTTCTGATGGAAACTATCAACCCCAAGGATTGCATGTTGAAAACGGTGAGATGCTCCGGCCAGTAAATACTAAGAGTGCGCGGAATGCTAACTTCTACATGAAGCCTAACGGTATTTTCTATATAGATACATATGGTGCACACATTGTCCGAACTGAGGATTACGCCCCGACGGAACAAGTGCGAGTTGCAGTGCAATCGGGGCCGCTCCTATTTGATAAATGTGGGGTTCATCCAAGTTTTCTAGAGGGTTCCAACAGCCGCAAGCGCAGGAACGCAGTGGCCTTGCGCGATGAGAGCGAAGTGGTTTTTGCGCTCTCTGACTACCCTATAAATTTTTTTGATTTTGCTCAAACTTTGCGACTTACACATGGGTGTTCTGCTGCACTATATATGGATGGTTCAATCTCAGACTTGTGGCTTTCGTCCGGTCAGCGTGCACCCAATGACTGGCAGTCATTTTCTGCGATGCTTAGTGTTAGTGAATAGGCCTTGATATCTGCTTTGCCACGACCAACTTCACCTCAATGCCTTTACACTTAAAAAAGTTGTGCGTTGGCGCATCTACCATTGATGATTTAGTCGCATCAATCGATCGAAGAGCAGAGGGTCCGCATGCAATTACTGGCGAAAAATATATTTGGATAACAACCCGTACCCGGCCGAAACGTGATCAAGAAATACTACATCAGGGCGCAAGTCTATATTGGGTAATCAATCGGGTGATTTGTGTTCGTCAAGAAATAATTGATTTTCGCTGCGGCACCCGAAGTGATGGTGTTCCTTGCACACACATCGACTTGGATTTCCGATTACACCTTGTAAAGCCTCGCCCGCATCGCCCCTTTCAAGGTTGGAGATATCTGGAGGAACCTGATGCTCCCTTGGATTTAGTTTCGAATAATGCCAGTGCAGCAGTTGATGATGATCAGATGCCATCCTCCATGACCCGTGAGTTAGTATCTTTAGGCCTATTGTAATTCTCATTAGCGCAAAGGCGGCAAAGTAGCTGCTTGCCCCCTCTTAGTAAGCGAACTAGAGGCGCGTGGATGTACTTTTTAGCAAATCCACGACGCTTTGCTCGTATCTACCCTTACTTGCTGGCCTCATTTGTCGTTCTAACAATCCTAGGATTGACCGTAGGGCTTGTGTTAGGACTTGGGTTCAGTCCTCCGGCAGAGAGGCATGGGGAGATGGTTAGGATGTTGTATATACATCCTCAGAGTGCCATTCTTGGGTTGCTCTGTTGGGCGGCAATGTCGGTTAGTGCGGGTGTCGGATTTGTAATGCGTCATCCACTTGCGGACATAGCAACTCAGGCAATAGCTTTGCCTGGCCTGTTATTTACTTTTCTGTCCCTCGCAACGGGATATATATGGTCGGTTCCTGGATTTGGTGGGCTACCTTTTGCGGATCCCATGATCATACTTGTCCAAGTTTTGCTGCTTTTGTACGTTACATACTTTGCGCTTGTTCACGCTTTCGAGGACCCCATTATAGCTCGGCGGTTCGCTGGATTTCTGGCTATGCTTGGTCTCTTGGTGGTTTTGCTAGTACATTATACTCCAGACCTGTTTAATACGATTCACCAGGAAAAGGGTATTAGCAGCCGAGCGATACAAGGCGATCTTTATGTTCCGTTCATAGCGATGTTAATAGGGTTTGTAGGGTTAGCGGGAACTTCAACTCTAATGCGAATGAAAATTTTGGTTGCAGAAATGAAAGTGCGAGCAGCAATGCTCCGCACAACTGCAGCTAGGCCGGAGGAGCTAAAGATATGAATGCTTGGACGGGTTTCGACTTCGGTGATGCATGGCCTTATTTAGCTGCAGGATATGGCTTATTTTTTGTTTGTATTGCGATAGGTGCGATCAGTCTTAATTGGCAGAAACGGAAGCTCGAAGATAAAGAGAAAATCTTAAGAGCAATTAAAGAAAGCAAAGGTAGCTCATGACAAGGCAAGGTCAGCGATTCCTGATTATTGTTGGTTTAGTGCTCTTGATGAGTGTTGGCTTTGGTATGATGGCAACCATTCTCAGAGAGAATTTAAATGGCTACTCCACCCCTAAGGATTTGCTGAATACTGAACTACAGTTAGGTGATAATCTTTCAGTAGGAGGGGTTGTTGTTCCGGGTACGCTAAAACCAATTGACGTGCCGCTTGGAAGTGAATTTGTTATCAGTGACGGTGTTGCAAATTTGAGAGTTGTTAGGGCTGGTAGCCTCCCAGATTTGTTTGCAGAAGGAGAGCTGACGGAGATTCATGGTCCTATAGTAAATCTTAGTCCTTTAACGGTTCAAGCGACTAAGGTTTTGGCAAAGCATGACCAGTATTATGTGCCGGCTCAAGCTCAAGACGCAGTTAATGACTTACGAAAAGAAGTAGGACCTGAATGATAAGCGAAGTTGGAAACTTTACTTTTGTAATAATTGGTGCGCTCCACGTTCTCAATTTAATTGTAGGGTTGCGAGCCTTGGCTCACCCATCAGGCCCTGCGGCAAGCTTGCAGTCTTCAATTTCACGCATGTTAGTTTTGCTCTATGCGCTGGTGCTAATATCCCTAATGGCTGCGTTAGTTCTCAATAATTTTGACCTCAAATTTGTTGCCCAGAATACAAATCTTGCGACGCCGCTAATTTATAAAATAGTAGGGGTGTGGGGTAACCACGAGGGTTCTCTTATTCTTTGGCAGTTTATTATGTGTGCCTACCTTGCAGTCATGGTAGTGAAACCTGCTGGGATGCCAGCGGAGGTTCACAGGCTAGCCTTGCTATTGATGGGCTTCTTGGTGGCACTTTTCTACGGCTTTTCTGCAGGTTTAGCTAACCCATTTGAAGGCAACGGAACTATTCCTCCAGGATCAGGCGACCTGAATGTGCTATTGCAGGACGTAGGCCAGGTCATACATCCACCGTTACTTTATCTCGGATATACGGCGTCGGCTTCAACTTTTGCAATTGCAGTTGCTACCCTCTACCGAAAAAACTTGGATTTGGATTGGGCAAGCTGGTTACGCCCTTGGGCTCTCCTTTCTTGGACGATGCTGACAGCGGGCATCGCACTTGGTTCATTCTGGGCTTACTATGAACTTGGATGGGGCGGATGGTGGTTTTGGGACCCAGTAGAAAATTTAGCACTTCTTCCTTGGATACTGGGTACTGCACTCGTTCATTCCTTGCAGACCGTTCGCGTTAAAAAACAGCTTTTGGGATGGGCTATGTTGTTGGCGGTTCTGACCTTTCTGATGGTATTGTTTGGAACATTCGTAGTCCGCTCTGGTCTTTTAACATCGGTTCACGCTTTTGCGGCGGACCCAGACCGAGGGCTGTA
>CAXQZM010000078.1:0-26569 GCA_964228455.1 Alphaproteobacteria bacterium
CATGCTCTCACTCAGAGGCCTGCCGCTATGTATCACTCCTGGGGTTCTCAAAATGCGTGGTTAAGGCAAATTCATGGGCGTAATCCACTTTATGTGCCTTTAAAGGTTTGGGAAGCCGAAGGTTTTGAGGATGGAGACTGGGCAGAAGTGCGTTCAGCCCATGGGTCAATTACTGTGCCAGTTGCTCTTAATGCCGCGCTTAATGAAAACACTATTTGGACTTGGAATGCCATTGGGAAAAGGGGTGGAGCATGGTCTTTGGATCCAAAATCTCCCGAGGCAACGAAAGGGTTCTTACTCAACCACCTTATCCATGAGCTATTGCCTCCTCGCGGTGATGGTCTGCGTTGGGCAAACTCAGACCCAGTGACTGGACAGGCGGCTTGGTACGACCTTCGGGTGGCGATTAAGAAAACCAAACAGCCTGTTGATGCGCAGTCACAACCTTATTTAGAACCGCAAAGGTCGCCAGTGCCAAATGCAGCCAAAAATATAGCTTACGGGGAGCAATTTTAATGACAACCTTACCCAACAGTACTGATAAAAAACTCGGGTTGGTCATTGATTTGGACACTTGTGTTGGTTGTCATGCGTGCGTGATTTCCTGCAAAGAATGGAACACCTCCAACTATGGTGCCCCCCTATCTGATGCCGATGCCTACGGGGAAGATCCCTCAGGAACGTTTTTAAATAGGGTCCATACTTTTGAGGTTATGCGACCAGGGAAACCTGCTGAGGTAACTCATTTTCCCAAATCATGTCTCCATTGTGAGGATGCTCCGTGCGTAACCGTATGTCCTACAGGTGCCTCTTACAAACGAGAAGAGGATGGAATTGTTCTCGTGGATGAAGCTGATTGCATGGGGTGCGGTTTATGTGCCTGGTCTTGTCCTTACGGCGCGCGGGAAATGGATTTAAGTGCAGGTGTCATGAAGAAATGCACTCTTTGTATTGATCGTATTTACAATGAAAACATACCAGAAGAGGACAGAGTGCCATCTTGCGTTCGCACTTGCCCTGCAGGTGCTCGACATTTTGGTGATCTAGGGGATCCAACCTCAGATGTTTCACTGCTGGTTGAAGCACGAGGCGGTTTTGATCTTATGCCTGATCAAGGAACACGTCCCGTAAACAAGTATTTACCTCCAAGGCAGAAAATAGAGGCGTCAGATGCTCCAGTTGAAGCCATTGCGGCAGATGCTAAAGGTTTTTTTGCTTGGGTCGATAAAGCCCTTTCGAGCTTTTAAGGGCAACTCGAATGCATCCCGCTAGTTCTCTCATTTACTTCACCGTCGCTTCAGGATTTGGCTTTGGTTTCTTATTTTTTCTCGGCTTGGGAATGCCAGCCCTAACAGGCGCAAATGCTTTTTGGTCATACTTTATCGGTTACTTTCTTGCCGTCTCGGGGCTTATGTCGTCAGTCCTTCACCTGGGAAATAAAGTTAACGCAGTTAAGGCTATGTCTCAGTGGAGGTCTTCTTGGCTTAGTCGGGAGGGTGTTTTTGCGATCCTAACATTGGTAACTTTTGCGCCAGTTGCGATTACTCAAATTTGGGACGGTCCAAATTTTTCATTAGTTGGCTATCTAGGATCCTTTCTTGCGATCATAACGATCTACTGCACGGCCATGATTTACGGACAGCTAAAAACGGTCCCTCGCTGGAATCAGCATATTACGCCTTTTCTTTTCTTGGCATTTGGGATCACAGGTGGGGCGATTATAGCGCAACAAGATCAGATCGCAGCAATAGGACTTCCGGTTTTATTAATCTTGCAAATTGGTCATTGGGTGATTGGTGATCGTTCTTGGTCAAGTGGTTTGGATACTGCTGAAAGTGCAACCGGCTTGGGTGGATCTACTGGCACAGTTAGATTGTTGGAGCGCCCGCATACAGGCAAAAACTACCTTACAACTGAGATGGTTCATTTAGTTGGAAGGAAACATTCCGATCGTTTGCGAGGCCTGGTGGTTTTGGGACTTTTATTGTGCGTCTTAGGTTCCATTTTCATCGCACCGATTAGCCTTTTAGTGTGGCTGTTACCGCTGGTTTTTGCCGCGCTGATATCCCGCTGGCTTTTCTTTGCCGAGGCTGAGCATGTCGTGGGACTCTACTATGGCCGCGCTAAATAGGGGGAGACGGCTTTTTTCGCCAATCTAGCATCGGGATTTAGTTAAAAATTTTGGTCTAGCCCGCGGCAGCCCCAAAGTTAAAGCTATTCATGGTTCTGGTATCAGTACTAGGCCAGCGGGTCATAACATTTTTTCGCTTTATCCAGAATTTAAGGCCGTCTGGACCGTACATCGGGATGTCCCCAAAGAAGCTATCTTTCCAACCACCAAAAGACGACCACGCAGTTGGAACAGGTATAGGTACATTAATACCAATCATGCCAACCTGTACCTCGTTAACAAAACGTCGAGCTAGTCCACCATCTCTTGTGAATAGGGCCGTGCCATTTCCATACGCATGATTAGTGGCTAATGCGACTGCATCTTCATAAGTATCTTGCCTGACCATCGAAAGCACAGGACCGAATATTTCATCGCGATAAATACTCATTGATGGATCCACCTTATCGAACAGGGTTCCACCCAAGAAAAAACCAGCTTCCATTCCTTGAAGACTGAGACCCCTGCCATCCACGAGCAAGTCCGCCCCTTCTTCGATACCTCGGTTAATATAACTCTCAATGCGCTCCTTCGCAGCAGCATTAATCACAGGGCCCATTTCGGTTGCAGGGTCCATGCCATTTCCAATCTGCAATGCTCGAACCTTTGGTATTAGGCGCTCTTTAAGTGCTTCTGCGGTCTCTGCCCCAACTGGTATAGCTGCTGATATAGCCATGCAACGCTCTCCAGCTGCGCCAAAACCTGATGCAAGAAGCGCATCCGCTGCGGCGTCCATATCTGCATCTGGCAACACAATCATATGGTTTTTAGCGCCACACATGGCTTGCACCCGCTTTCCATGGGAAGATCCTTTCGCATGAATATAGCGCCCCACGGCGGTTGAACCCACAAAGCTTATTGCTTTAACATCGGGATGCTCGAGCAGTCCATCAACAGTCGACTTATCGCCATGAAGAAGGTTGACTACTCCGTCTGGAATGCCTGCTTCTTTGACGAGCTCTAGGATGATTTGAGGGACCATAGGGTCTCGCTCAGAGGGCTTTAAAATAAATGTGTTCCCAGCTGTGATAGACATTGGAAGCATCCATAGGGGTATCATTGCGGGGAAATTAAATGGAGTAATGCCCGCTGTCACGCCCAACGGCTGATTAACCGAATACTGATCGACACCTGTTGCGACTTGTTCTGACATTCGCCCTTCTAAATGGTAAGGCATTCCAGCTGCGAACTCTACGATTTCGATGCCACGCATTATTTCGCCTTTAGCATCTTCAAACGTTTTGCCGTGCTCCTCAACGAGAGCGGTTGCGATTTCGTCCATATGCGCATGGAGTAAGTCATATAACTTAAACATGTGACGCGCACGGCGGGCCACCGGGGTCGCAGCCCATTTAGGGAAAGCAGATTTCGCAGATTCGACAGTAGCCAAGAGATCTTCGTTCGACGCCAGCGGCACTTCTCGTATTTGGGTGCCAAAAGCAGGATTAAAAATAGGAGAAACACCGACTGGGCTGCCCTTTGTAAGAGTGCCCCCAATCACATGATTTATTTCACGGGTCATTCAGTTAGTCCTCTAATAATATGCCAGATCACAATGTTATTCGCTCGCCCCATAGCCCAGGCATACAATTTCTTAATAGTCTTTTTTTGCGTTAATGCAGAGACTGCGCTGTAGAATTATGGATTCAGGTTAAAAGTTAAGATGGCAGCGAATCAAAGTAGCGCTTAATGGATCTTGTTGCTTGCCGAATACGTTCTGTGTTTTCTACGAATGCCATACGAACGTGCCCATCGCCGTATTCACCAAAACCTACACCAGGCGACACTGCTACACCCGCTCCAAGAAGTAAATCTCTCGCAAAAGCTAAGCTTCCTTTGCCTTTAAAGCGATCGGGAATGGGCGCCCAAATATACATTGAGGCCTGCGGAACTGGAACACTCCAGCCTGCGCGCCGCAGTCCCTTAACAAGGACATCTCTTCGTTCACGGTATAGGTCTCGAATGTCTTCAACATAAGTTTGATCGCCGTTTAGTGCCGCAGTAGCGGCAACTTGGATCGCAGTGAATGCGCCATAGTCAAGGTAAGATTTTATGCGTGTAAGCGCCGAGACGAGCTTTGGATTTCCAACTCCAAAACCTACACGCCAACCTGCCATAGAATAGGTCTTTGATAGTGAGGTGAATTCAATTGCGATGTCCTTCGCACCAGGAACTTCTAAAATAGATGGTGGTGGCGTCTTGCTGAAGTAAATCTCAGCATATGCCAGATCCGATAAAATGTAGATTCCATGGTGACGACAGAACTCTACAATTTCCTGATAGAAATTTAGGTCTACGATTTCAGCTGTTGGGTTGGAAGGATAGCATAGGATAATTGCCCTGGGTTTTGGCACCGAGTACTGAACAGCGCGCTTTAAAGCTTCAAAAAAATCTGGAGCGTTAGCGCTAGGCACATAGCGCAATGCAGCGCCGGCAAGCATGAAACCAAATGCGTGGATCGGGTAAGATGGATTTGGTACTAGCATGGTATCGCCCGGTGCAGTTATTGCCTGGGCTAGATTGGCGAGCCCTTCTTTTGATCCCAGCGTTGCAACAACTTCAGTTTCTGGGTCCACCTCAACTCCAAAGCGCCGAGCGTAATATGCAGCTTTAGCCTTTCTTAGACCAGGAATGCCCCTAGAGGTTGAATATCCATGAACTCTGGGATTAGCGAGCACCTCTCGCATTTTATCTAGTACATGCACAGGAGGACTGGAATCCGGGTTGCCCATGCCGAAGTCAATTATATCTTCTCCTCGCGCGCGCGCCTCTGATTTAAGCCTGTTTACTTCTGCGAATAGGTAAGGTGGTAATCGATTAGATTGAAAAAAGGGCTCGGCTTCCATGCCTAAGCTGTATAATCAGGCTTTCACTAAAATAAACAGTGAGATTTTGCATGTTAGCTTATCACGCCACGTGCTTACCCGAGTGGACAGATTATAATCAGCATATGAATGATGCAATGTATGGTCGTGTTTTTTCAGATGCCATTGACGCCCTTATGATCAATGTTGGGCTAAACTCTGAATATCGAAGAAGCACAAGCTGCACCATATATACCCTGGAGGATCATCGCTGGTATGAACGAGAGGTGCACGAAGGAGCACATCTAACGGTTGAAACACATGTTATTGAAGTTGATCAAAAGAGAATTCATGTTTGGCAAGCTTTGTTGGTAGCTGGAGAGCGTTGCGCTGTGAGCGAAACGATGCTCATGCACATTAGCCAGGAAGGCCAAATGCCAAAGGCGGCAATAATGCCAGACCATATTCAGCGGGCCGTGCAGACTCACCTCACGCACTCTGATTTGCTTCCTCGCGCAGGCAGAATGGGTTT
Organism: Alphaproteobacteria bacterium; assembly: GCA_964228455.1. GTDB lineage: Bacteria > Pseudomonadota > Alphaproteobacteria > UBA7985 > UBA7985 > CAXQZM01. The sequence goes on from CAXQZM010000078.1 coordinate 5,507, forward strand.
TACCCAAAAGAAATAGGTTTGGAGACTAAACTGGTTGCTGTTTTACAAACTCATTAGTCATGTTTTCCCACTTGATTGGAAATTTGTTTTTTTGTCTTCGTTCCTTCAAAAAGCAGAAGTCTAATATACGATCAAAACTTTGCTTTGCGTCCCTCTAATGTGGCCATAGCTGCCTCAATTTGCCTTGGCTGAAAAACGATTTGTCTTTGAATTCTTTCTTCTGTTTCCAGGCCACCTTGGCTTCCCCATGTCTCGTGGAATAGCTCTTTTGCCCCCTCGACAGCATCTGGATTTTTATCAGAAATTTCGCTCGCCAGTTGTTTTGCCTCAAGAATAGGATCATCTACTATGCGAGTGACTAGGCCCAGCTCTCGTGCCTCCTCAGCTGCAACTTTTCGACCAGTGAAAGTTAGTTCTTTTGCAACATCAATCCCAACAAGCTCCCGCAGCGTCTGACTTGCGCTCATATCTGGGATCATACCCCATTTAATTTCCATAACACTAAAAATAGCATTAGGTGCGCAAAATCGAATATCTGCTCCTAGTGCAATTTGCAGGCCCCCACCTAAGCAGGGGCCAGAAATGGCTGCAATCACAGGAAAACGTGCATTTCTTAATGACATAGCTGGACGCTGAAAGAAGTTAGGAAACTCTCGTGCAGGGTTATTAAATTTTGTTTCAAGTAGTTGCGGTTTGGCAAAATTTTCCATGTCCATGCCAGCGCAAAAAGCTCGTCCTGAACCAGATATAACAGCTGCTCTAACGCGCTTATCGCTCTCAAGTTCATTTATAGCGCTAGGTAGCAAATCAAACATGTCTAAAGTGAGCGCATTGAGCTTTTCTGGACGATTTAGCTCAATGTGGGCAACATGTTTCTCAATTGGGTGGAGAAGGATATCAGTCATAAGTGCCTTATCCGGATAAAAAGGCATTGTTACCAATTAAATTTATGGCGACACCTTCGCTTGCAGCCGCTTGAGCGGCGAGCCCCATCCGCACCGCTTGCCATCCGTCCTCAAGGCTTACTTCTGGGAGGCCACCATCGCGTATCATGGCTGCAAATTTCTGATGTTGGTAGAAGGTTGCGCCGTTATGGTCTCCAATTTCGAGAAGTTTCTGATCTACTGGAACGGCTTGGGTGAGGGGATGTTTTTCATGTCGAGGGCTGGCGGTTAATTGAGCTATTGGCGCTTCACCAGCTGACTTTGGCCACATTCGAAAAGGGCCGGGGACTTGTGTTTCAATTTTCCCCTCAGGTCCAACAGCGCAGATTTCCTCTTGGTACCTAGAACCTTCAGCAAACATACATAAGTCAAGTAGAGCACGAGTATCGTCCTCAAAATCGACAATTACAAACCCATTGTCCCAAATGTCAGATTTGCCTTTCTCGTATACTTCAAACTTATGATTATGTGATTGCGCCGCGGACGCCATTACTCGAATTGGTTGTTTGCCAAGAGTAAGTCGCATCAAATCGAAAAAATGGCAGCATTTTTCTACAAAAGTCCCGCCAGAGAATGCATTAAACCGATTCCAGTTGCCCACTTTTGGAAGAAACGGAAATCGGTGTTCTCTAATGGAGAGCATTGTTATGCCTCCAGTGACTTCATTAGCTTTCTCCAAAAACAACGATACAGCTGGCATATATCTGTATTCCATAGCCACCCATATCGGAGCTTTGTATCCCGCTTGTAACTGACGGATTAGGTCTATCTCATCTCCCCGTGTTACCAGAGGTTTTTCAACTAATATTGGCAACGTTACTTGACTAGCGATCAGCCGAAGTTGGTCTCCGTGTACATAGTTTGGGCTCGTTATGACGAGAGCGTGCAAGTCTTGTCGTTTAATTAGACTATCAATGCTTGTTTCTCTCTCTGAATTAGGAGCAAGTGAGAGGGCTGCGCAGGCCATAGCCTCATCTGGCTCGTAGATAGCCTTAACTTGCGCACCTCCAAGATGATTTATGTTTTCTAGGTGTTCCTGTCCCATCCACCCGCAGCCAATAAAGCCATAATTCAACATACTAGATTGCACTCCATCGAGCAGTATAGGTCGTGGTTTCAGGGTTGTACCAGTTTTGCGAGTATTCCGCTGCGGTACCGTTGGAGTCAAAGGACCACCTCTCCACCACAGGCCAAACACTTTGATAGGGTCCGAAATTCTGTGGCTGCCAATCTGGTGGCACTGAGGTACTAATTCTGTCTTCCACATGCCCAATAGTAAAGCCCAGCTTTGTTTTATATAAATTGTACAGAGCTTCCGATAGATGAGACACCCGCAGTCCTTTCGCGCGCTCTCCATCGAGCCAAATCTCCTCTACGGCAGCAGGCTCCCCATTGAGGCGGCGCAATCGACGGATATGGAAGGCCTGCGTCGATGACCCCAGCTGTGTTAGTTTTTTTGGTTTTTCACGGCGTCCTGCTTCAACAACTTCGGCTGTCGGTAATCCGCCGCCGTCGAGTAACTCTAACCTAAAAAGGCTATAAATATTCTGGACGCCGGTCTCCTGACCAGAGTATGAAATATAATTTCCTGAACCTTGAATACGCTCGAGCAGTCCTAGCTGCTCAAGTTGAGATAATGACTTTCGGAGGGTTCCAATAGAAACGCCCCATTCTTTCGACATTTCTCGTTCTGGCTTTAAGCAGGTACCATCAGTTAACAATCCTGCTCTAATGTCTCTTACAATTGCTTCTGAGACTTGACGATGAAGCGGCAGTGATCCTGCATTGCTGGGTTGGTTCAGTTGTCTACTCATAAAAATTGATACATGATTGATTTAGTTTATTTGCAGTCCTATAAACTGCTCATCAAAAAAGAAAAGAGGAGAACCATGAGCCACATTGTACCAATTACCAGTCACGACCTTAGCGCCTCGGAGGTTTCCTGGTTTGCGCCTCTCTGCAGTGACGACTATCAGTTTTTGGGAGTTCCTGACGGTCAATTGCGCTCTTCGTTTTCTAATACATCAGCTATTCTTCGAGAAGCTGAGGCCCAGGGTTTTCGGAATATTCTCTGCCCTTCGTCATACCAAGTCGGACAAGATACACTATCGTTCGTCGCTGCCAATGCGCCTTTAACGTCTAAGATTAACATGCTTGCAGCAGTGAGGTGTGGAGAGGTTCAGCCAATCATGCTGGCTCGGACTTTGGCAACCCTCGATCACATGCTGGAGGGCAGGCTTACAGTGAATATCATCTCCTCAGACTTTCCAGGTGAGAAAGCAGAGAGCCAGTACAGATACGATCGTTCACGAGAAGTCGTTGAAATTCTCAAAATGGCTTGGGCAAAAGGGGAAATAAACCATCACGGTGACATATATAAGTTTCAGGATTTAACTACGGACCCAGTTAAGCCCTATCAACAGAAGGGTGGTCCTCTTCTTTATTTTGGGGGCTACAGCCCTGCGGCGCTGGAGTTATGTGGGGAACATTGCGACATCTACTTAATGTGGCCTGAGCCAAAAAATGTACTCGCTGAGAGAATGCAGGCCGTACATAGCGTAGCAACTCGTTATGGGCGCACACTTGATTATGGCTTGCGCGTTCATATGATTGTTCGAGATACTGAATCAGAGGCTAAGGAATATGCAGAATACATAATCTCTAAGCTTGATGACGAAAAAGGTGAAGCCATCCGAGGAAGGGCCCTTGATGCAAAGTCGTTAGGGGTAGCACATCAGTCCAAAAACCGTGAAAATGCTGATGACTTTGGATATATCGAGCCCAATCTTTGGACTGGCATTGGCCGAGCCCGTTCTGGATGTGGCGCAGCGATAGTAGGTTCAGCTGATCAGGTATTAAGTCAAATTGAAGAATATCAGAAAATGGGTATTCGTTCTTTTATATTTTCAGGTTATCCTCACTTAGAAGAGTGCAAACATTTTGGGAGGCTTGTGATGCCGCATTTAAATACTTGTTCACTGCCAAAGGTATATGGCCGAGTTCCCGAGAGCACTCCAGCAACTCCACTAGGGGTAGGGGAAAGAGTTTGATGGAACGCATAAAATTAACAGATGAGGTAGAGTTCTCGCGTCTTGTATTTGGGATGTGGCGACTGGGTGATGATGAAGATACAAGTCCAAAGCATGTCGCAGCAAAGATTAAAGCTTGCTTAGACCAGGGCATATCTACTTTTGATCAGGCTGATATCTATGGGGATTATGGTTCGGAGGTTCTGCTGGGCGCAGCTCTAAAAGATGATCCGGGGCTAAAAGCAAAAATGGAAATCATCACTAAGTGTGATATTTGTCTGATTTCAGATAGCAAGCCTGAAACTCGAGTAAAGCACTATGATACTAGTGCGCAGCATATTGCCGCTAGCGTGGACAGTAGCTTGGCGAATATGAATATCGATCAAATTGACTGCTTGCTTTTACATCGGCCGGACCCGTTAATGGACCCAGCAGAGACCGGCGCTGCCCTAGATGCCCTGGTTAAATCTGGCAAGGTGAAGAGCGTAGGGGTTTCCAATTTCCGTAGCTGGGATTGGCAGCTGTTGCAGGCACATATGAATGAGAGGCTAGTTACTAATCAAATTGAAATTAACCCATTCGCATTGGATTGTTTTGTGAATGGAGATTTGGCGGAAATGCAGCGAGCTTCTATTATACCGCAGGCTTGGTCCCCTCTAGCAGGAGGTAAGTTGTTCGCTGATGATGGACACCCCGGTGCTGCGCGTTTGGCTCGTCTCGCTGCCATAGAGGGCATTCCTCTAGATGTAATGGCAATTGCTTGGTTGTTACGACATCCAGCAAATATTTTGCCAGTGATAGGAACTAATAATTTGGAGCGCATATCTGGGCTATCGGATGCCCTTGATGTTCAGGTTACGCGCCAGCTTTGGTTTGAGATATATGAGGCAGGATTGGGATCAGAGGTCCCATAGCCTAAAAAAAATTGATACATAATTGATTTAGTTTAAGCTTAGGTTTATAACTGCTCAGCCTGCTATGTTTGGCGGCAAAAGTAATTCTAGGGGTGCCATCCTGGCTGCTCCTAATTTGGGAGAGGAACCAAAATATGAAACGTCATCTTATGATGATGGCGGCAGGTGTTGTTGTCAGCGCCCCCGCTTTCGCCGATGAAATCGACTTCCTGTGCTATCAGGATGGTAATGAGTGTGAAGTTATTGCTGATATGTCCGCTGAGTTTACTGCTCTTACGGGCCATACAGTCAATGTAAACACAGTCGGTTATGACATTATCCGTGACCAGCTTGAAAACCAATTAGCAGCTGGGGATGCACCGGATGTTGCACGCGTAACTAATCTAGGCGGGCTGAATCAATACTACCTTGATCTATCCCCGTATGTAGATAGCGCATATTGGGAAGCTAATTATGGCGCAACACTGCCTTGGTTCCGTGCTGCTGATGGTTCTGATGCCGACGCAGTATATGGTTGGATGACCGGTCTTACTGTTACAGGTCCATATGTAAATGTGACTTACTTCGAGGATGCGGGTGTTGATATGCCAGGTGCTGGAGCAACTTGGGATGACTGGGCAGCGGCTTTGATGGAAGTAAAAGACACGTTGGGTCTGGATGCTGGTCTAGCTATGGATCGCACTGCACACCGCTGGGCTGGCCCAGCTTTCTCATACGGCGCTAAGTTCTTTAATGATGCTGGTGAGCCCATTCTTGTTGATGATGGTTTCCGTAATTATGCTGAAGTTTTCGTTGGTTGGCATGAATCTGGTCTGATGCCTGCGGAAGGTTGGCCTGCTGGTGCAGATACTGAGTACCGCAACGCCGCGCCATTGTTCACCTCTGGTGCCGTTGCCATGCACATGTCTGGTTCATGGATGTTGAACAATTATGACGCAAACATCACCGACTTCGAATGGACTGCAGTTCCAATTCCTTGCGGACCTGGTGGTTGTGGTGCAATGCCAGGTGGTGCAGCGATGGTTGCATTCAACTCAACAGATGTGCCTGAAGCATCTGCTATGTTCCTTGACTGGCTTGCTTCAACAGAAGCTGCTCAAGCTTTCGCCGTGGGAACGAACCAGATTACAGCTCACCAAGGTCTACAGGCTGCTGGGATTGATTATGTGAATGCTTCAGCTGCGGTGTCCAATGGCTTATCTGTTTTTGCAGCGAATGCTGGTGTTGCAGCAGATACCACGCCACAAGCGTTTACATTCCAGGGTTATCCTAAGAACTTTGCTATTTATGGTACAGTTCCAGATTACATAACCCAGGCCATTAAAGGTGAAATCAGCTTGGATGCTGCGTTGGCTGGTATCGACGCGGACGTAGCTGCAAAGATTGCTGAGTAGCAATTTAAGCGTTTCATGTTGAATTGGGAGTAAATAACGGCCCAGTTCGATCAATAAAATAAATTTAATTAACAAGGGCGGCCTAAATGGCCGCTCTTTTTATCGACTAGAGAATTGGCGCAGCCAATATCTTCTGTTCTATCTTTCATAGGGTCATATTCTTGCAGGGTGTGCTCGATTTGCTCTATCAGGTTAACGTTATGCTCGAAGCCATTTTAAATGCTTTTTCGTCGCCTTGGTGGATCGCTGGAGTGATACTATATGGTTTGATTGGTATCATCGTGGTCAAGCCAACGGGCGGCATGTATTCGTATCTCATGACTTCGCTTGGCTGGCCTATAGAGCTAATGCAACGCGTGTCTGGCTCAACAGGCTTGCCCTATTTTTTCTTGCTACCGAACATGCTAGTTTTCGGGTTGTTCACCTTTGCACCACTTTTTGTGTCAGGTGGATTTGCATTTACTGACGGTGCGAGCATCAATTTTGATCAGCGTGAGCTAAGTGGCCTTGATAATGCATCCCGACTTCTCCAGGACATTAACATTGATACTGGGTTAGCAAACCCGCAAGCTAATGAGTTTCGTGGTGCAGTATCTGATACTGTTATTTTCTCGGTTGTTCAGGTGCCAATCATGATCCTGATAGCGTTGGCAACGGCGCTGGTTTTGAATAGAGATATAAGGGGTCGAGCATTTTGGCGGTCAATTTTTTTCTACCCAGTGATGCTATCTCCAGTTGTTGTGGGCTTTCTTTGGGCACTTGTGCTCGATCGTCAGGGTGTCTTATCACAAACTTTGATCGCCTGGGGTTGGATAGATAGCCCAATACAATGGCTCCAAGAGGGTTACTGGCCAATGTTTTGGACTGTCTTCGTCTATACTTGGGCCCATCTTGGCTTCTACATGCTTATCTTATTAGCGGGCTTGCAAGCAATTCCGGGGGATCTTTATGAAGCTGCTGAAATGGATGCCGCTAGTCCGTTTCGGACCTTGATTCGGATTACTATTCCACTCTTAATGCCTACGTTGTTAGTGGTTTTTGTCTTAGCATTAATAAAAGCAGTTCAAGCATTTGAGGAAATTCTCGCGCTACAGGTGAACATAGATACGGTTGTGGAATTCATATACTACACCGGAGGCATTCGTGGCGAGGTAACCTTTACCGGGAGGGGTGTTGCAGCAACTGCTTCGCTTTTAGTGGCTGGTGCCCTCATAGTGCTCTCGCTTCTTCAAATGGCACTCTCTCGTCGGGAGGCAAAGTTATGATTCGTATTTGGACTTTTCTGAGCCGAACCCAAGGCAGGAATGGTCCGAATTGGGTAGATTGGTTGGCATATGGCTATCTAGCTCTTGGTTTACTGGTTATTCTCTTTCCGGTTTTGTGGCTGGGTTTGAATTCATTCAAGTCGCAAGCTTTACTTGAGCAAAATGATCTAAGTTTAATACCAAAAGATTATGTTCGTTTAGGGCGCGCTTCTGTCACGACCCCAGAAGGTAAAGAATTCGTATTAATTGAGGGCTTGCCTAATTGGGTGCTGGATTGGGGTGGTCTGACTGATAGTGAAAAGATTGAGCAAGACGTTCTTGGATTAGTTGAACAATATCAGGGGGTCGAGGCGATCGCTCTATCCAGCTATCTTGGACTGAGCGAAGCTCGTGCAAGAATGGTCATACAAGAGTTAAACCTAGATGATTGCCTTCTTTCCTATGCATCTTCCACTCCGGAGGCGCGCGTGGCATGCGATGCGGATACAGCTCTTTATCAAATTAGTGATTTGGAAGATCGCGCTGCAGTTGGAGGTTTCTTGGGGCTTCCAGAATATAAAGTAGGAAAAATATCAGGCCAAATAAGAGTCAGTGCACCAGACCCGGTTAGTGGGGAGGAGCGTATTTGGGCGATAACTTCCCTAACGTCCAATCGAGAAACGATTGCCGCGAGGGCGTTGGATAATCCCTCTGAGCGCCCTGTACAACTCCCGATAAGCAGCATTGTGTCATCTGCAAGTTTAGATCTACGTTGGGAAAACTACATTGACCCGCTGAAGGGCAATATCTCTGGCGTAAATATTAATTTCATGCAGTGTTTTACTAATTCGTTGCTTGTAACGGTTTTAGCCACTGCGTTGACCCTACTAATTAATTCTATGGCTGCGTTTGCACTTTCTAAATATAGATTTAGGGGCCAGCTATTGTCGCTTGCGCTAGTTCTCGGAACATTGATGGTGCCACCCACTGTAATGCTCATTGGTGTGTTCAAAATGATAAATGCAGCTGGTTTAGGCGGTAGTATTTGGGGAGTAATCATTCCAGGCGCTGCAACTCCAACGGGAGTTTTCCTACTGCGCCAATACATGCTCACGATACCTGAAGAGCTCTTAGAGGCAGCAAGGATGGATGCGGCATCAGAGTGGAAAGTATTCTGGCGAATAATTATTCCGCTGGCTATGCCAGCTATCGCTGCCTTGGGTATTTTGTCGGTTATTTGGCGTTGGAATGATTTGATTCTACCGTTGGTTGCTATTCCTACCCAAACTGATGCTCACACACTTCAGTTATGTCTTTTGAACCTTGATGGAGAAAACATCAACCAACCTCACTACAAGTTGGCAATGACGATGCTAACTCTAATACCAACCACGCTCGTTTTTGTATTTCTGCAGCGTTTTATCACCACTGGCATTGCCTCGACGGGAGTCAAATAACATGGCTAAACTTGAACTGAAAAATCTCAAGAAATCATACAGTAGTATCGAAGTGATACACGGCGTTGATATGGAGATTCAAAGTGGAGAGTTTTGCGTTTTCGTTGGGCCATCGGGTTGTGGTAAGTCTACGATGCTACGTATGATTGCTGGTCTAGAAGGAATTACCGAGGGACATGTATGCATTGATGAAGAGTCTGTGAATCATTTACCAGCAGCCCAGAGAGGTCTGGCTATGGTATTTCAATCTTACGCTCTTTATCCTCACATGTCAGTGCGTCAAAACCTGAGTTTTGGATTAGAAAACCTGCGCATGTCTAAGTCCGAGGTATCCCAGAGAGTGGGCGAAGCGGCTAAAATGTTGCAGATTGAGGCGCTGTTAGAGCGCAAGCCAGGCCAGCTATCTGGCGGTCAACGACAGCGAGTAGCGATAGGGCGTACGGTAGTTCGAGAGCCAAAAATTTTTCTGTTTGATGAACCCTTGTCGAATTTAGATGCTGAGCTTCGTGTGGCCATGCGAGCGGAAATTGCAGCCCTTCATCGACGCCTGGGTAATACCATGATATACGTTACTCATGATCAGGTTGAGGCTATGACCATGGCTGACAAGATTGCCGTGCTGCGAGATGGTAAAGTGGAGCAATTTGGTGCACCGCTCGACCTTTATAATAACCCCGCTAACAAGTTCGTGGCAGGATTTATTGGAACTCCCCGAATGAACTTTCTTAATGTTTCGAAGGGGGAGAGCGGTAAAATTGTGTTACCAGGTGGCAAGACTGCTGCAGTGCCAACTGATTGGCAGTGGGAGGGCGATAAGGCAATTCTTGGCGTGCGAGCTCACCATGTCAAATTAGACGATAAGGGTGAGCTGCCATTTCAAGCCAACTCAGTAGAGCAACTCGGCGGTGAAACTTATGTTTATGGGGATGTAGACGGGCAAGATATGACAGTCCACATAACTGGCCAGGCGAACGTAAAGTCTGGAGAAGCCTTGCAACTCACTTTTGATATGGCCGATACACATCTTTTTCAGAGTAATTGATGACGTTTTCCAAGCGCGCTCAAGCTATTTCGGGATTGGGGGGTGACAAATGGGCTCTTCACTTTGCAGCTAAGGAAAAGATCGAATCCGGACAGGACATAATTTCACTTTCAATAGGTGAGCCAGAACTGCTCCCACCACCAATGCTCGGCGAAGTGGCAAAGTCCGCAATCGACGCAGGCCGTGTTGGCTATACGAATGGGCCGGGTGAGCTAGCGCTGCGGAAGATATTAGCAGATAAGTATACAGAGCGAGCTCAGCGTCTAATTTCAACAGATCAAGTTTTAATTACTGCTGGAACGCAGAATGCCCTATACTTAACTTTTCAGACGCTCGTTGGGCCAGGTGATGAAGTGCTCGTTACCGATCCTCTCTATGCTACTTACGAGGGAGTTATAAGGGCAACGGGCGCAGAGCCAGTCTCGATATACTTACGACCTGAAATGAATTTTCACTTACAGGTTGATGATATAAAACGGAAAATTACCTCAAAAACAAAAGCTTTGTTGCTCAATTCTCCACAAAACCCCACGGGAGCGGTCTTAACAGAAAAGGAACTGAATAAAATTGGGGATTTAGCGAAGGCAAATAACTTTTGGATAGTTAGTGACGAGGTTTATGAGGAACTAGTTTTTCCTGGCTCAAAGTTTGCTAGTGCTTTTGACAATTCTGATTTTGCTGATCGGACGGTTGCTTTAAGTTCTATATCTAAATCTCACGCAGCCGCGGGGTATCGCGCAGGTTGGTTAGTCGCGTCAAAAGAGTTTTGTGCAGCTGCCTTACCGATACTGGAAACAGACATATTCGGCACACCTCCTTTCATTCAAGATGCCGCTGCTGCGGTTCTAGAAAAGGGTCCATCTGCATTAGCACCAACGATGCGAGCTAACTATGCTCGACGCGCTAAAATGGTATTTGATGAGTTAGATGGGTTTGGCAACTTGAAGGTTACGAGACCAGAGGCAGGAATGTTTGTACTAATTGATGCCCGAATTAGTGGGCAGACTAGCACCGAATTTGGGAGAAAATTACTCGAGGAGGCAGGTGTAGCAGTAATGCCAGGTAGCTCATTTGGGAAAGCTTTAGACGGTTTTGTTAGAGTATCGCTTACTGTGGATGATGATGTTTTAGTGCGAGCATTAAGCCAAATAAAGAAAGTAATTTAGCGTTAAAATATTAAGCTTCTCTGCGATTTTTGGCACTTTTGTGTGATAAGTTAAAGTAGCGTGTCTAACGCTTTGATGGCCTGGATGATTTCAGCCTCTGAAGTATAGTGCACAAACGACAGCCTTAAAACTCCTGGGTCCGAAGGATGTCCCATAGCCTCAATTAGTCTGCGACTATAGAAGTGTCCATGTCCCGCCATGATACCCATATTTGCTAATTCTCGCGCAACTTTTTGAGCATCTTCCTGAAGTACTAAAGAGACGGTTGCCGCACGTTTTGATGCTTGGTTGGGACCTAGGAGCTGGATTGTGTTCTTAGCTTCTGCATAGTCAAGCAAAGGTTGTAGGAGGTCAGCTTCGTATTCCGCTAACATTTGGTGAATTTCTTCACCGATAACAGTTCCTTTTGAACCAGTATTGAAATGGTGCTGATGCAGAGCTTCTAGGTAGTCAACTATGCCGGTACAGGCAGCGATTGCTGCGTGATCCGGACCTGCTGGTGTGAAGCGTTTATAAAGCGTATCAGCGTTAAAATAATGACCTTGATTGGGCAGCCTCATCCCTAAGTCTCGTTTAATTGTCATGATCCCTTGGTGAGGTCCCCAGGTTTTATAGGCAGAGAAAAGATAGATATCTGCACCAAGTGCTCTAATATTCGGCCACCCGTGGGGTGCTGCACTGACTCCATCGACACAAGCAACAGCATTAACCTGATGGATCATAGCGACAATATCTTTAACCGGGTTAAATTCTGCAACAATGTTGGAGCAGTGCGGGAAGCACACTAATTTTACTTTTTCATCCAGAATATCTGCCAAATCGCTCAATTGTAAGCTGCCACCATCGGGCGTCACTTTCCATTCCCGAACCTCTATACCTTTTTCAGCTAGTTTTCGCCATGCACCAGTGTTTGCCTCGTGATCTTGATCGGTAACGATTATAGCATCCTTCTCAGTCAATATTTCTCCAAATGCTTGAGCTAACACGAATGTGTTTTGTGAAGTTGAAGGTCCAAAAGAGAGCTCGTCGTCTTCTACTCCTAAAAGTGCGGCTATCCTATTTCTCGCCTCATCCATTTCTTCCCCAGCCCGGGTGGAAGCGGCTGAAGGGTAATATGGCTGAACATTTCGTTCTTCAAAATATCGCTTGTACCGATTTATAACATGGCGGCACATATAACTCCCACCTGCATTCTCAAAAAATGCTTGGCCTTCTAATGCTGAAGTTTCAAATGCGGGAAATTGCTTTCGCACGAAGTCAAGATCAAGTGCAGGAACTGTCATTTAATTACCCTTTTATTAGAAAGAGTTTAGTCTACCCAGTCGCTTACGGACTTAATCTCACAAAAGTCTTCAATTCCCCAGATACCACCTTCGCGACCGTTTCCTGAGCCTTTCATACCACCAAACGGAGAACCCATCCCCCGGCCAATACCATTATTCTCAACCATGCCAGATCTCAAACGCTTAGCTACCCGCTTTAGTTTATTCTTATCTTCCGTTTGAATAAAGTTGGTCAGGCCGTATGCAGTATCATTAGCTATTTCTATTGCTTCCTCTTCACTGTCAAAAGGCATGATGCAGAATACAGGTCCAAAAATTTCTTCGCGACTAATTGTTGCTTCATTGTCAACATCAGCAAAGACTGTTGGTTGAACAAAATAGCCTTGTTTATGGGGCTCTGGACGCCCAAGTCCTCCTGCAACTAGCCTCGCTCCATCCTTAATCCCTGTTTCAATTAGTCCCTGAATTTTGTCATATTGAGCTTTTGAAACAACTGGGCCAATATGTTTGCCCTCAGCGTGAGCAGAATCTACGGCTAGGTTCTCGGCAACAATTTTTATCTCTTCAATCGTTTGGTCATAGCGAGATCGCTCGACTAATAGCCGAGTTGGCGCGTTACAGGACTGACCCGAGTTATTGAATACTCGCATGGCAGACCATTTCGCTGCTTCCGGTCGTGCGTCCGCAAAAAGAATATTAGCTCCTTTCCCGCCCAGTTCAAGCGATACACGCTTGAGTGTTTCAGCGGCATTTTTTGAGATCGCAATTCCTGCGCGAGTAGAGCCTGTGAAAGAAACCATATGCACATCTGGGTGCGTTGAGAGTTGTGTCCCAACGCCAGGGCCGTCCCCGTTTATTAAATTGAAAACACCGGCTGGCGTTCCTGCCTCATCCATAATTTCAGCCCACAAATGACCTGATAAAGGAGCAATTTCTGATGGTTTTAGAACCATTGTATTTCCTGCAATAAGGGCCGGAAATACTTTCAAGACAATTTGGTTCATGGGCCAATTCCATGGAGTGATAAGCGCACATACGCCCACTGGATCATATAAGACTCTATCGTTTGGTGCATGATCGCCGAGCTTCTGCACCGGTTCCCAATCTTTCGCCGCAGCAAAAAAACCATCCATATGGAACGATCCGGCGCCGACTTGTTGAACGCGAGACATATCTATTGGCGCGCCCATTTCAGTGGCGATCGCCACAGCCATGTCTTCGCTTCGACGCATGTATACGTCATGAATGCGTCGACACAAAGTAAGACGCTCGTCTTTGGTTGTCATTTGCCAAAATTTGAATGCTTCTTTGGCCGCTGCGACTGCGGCATCAGTATCTGCTTTCCCGCCAAGGCTAATATGACCTATCACTGCCTCTGTAGAGGGGTCTGTTACCTCAAAATCTCTTCCATCAACGGGTCCTACCCACTGCCCATTTATGTAAAAACTACGCTTATCTAGCATTTCAAGAGTTCCCTTATCTTTTGGAAGCCAGATAGGCTTGCTTGAGTTAAAGCAAAAGCCCAGAAACGGCATAAAAGCGATTTCTTTAGCTGTCTTTCATTTACGCTATACGCTTTAGATATCTTGTTGTTAAGGCCATTTGGCTTTTTTTAAAGACAAAATTAAGCCACTTGCTTTAGTTTTTAGGTATGATCTCTTTCGCTAGTTTTGTCGTCATGAGACCATGTTCAGAGTAAAACTTATGTTTTAAGATATTGTATGAATTTTCCATTAAGTGCAGATGACTTAAGCCGGGCCAGGGCAGATTTCGCGAATTACGGTTTTGTTCATATTAAGGGGATTTTTGCCAATTACGTAGATGATCTCCGCGCTGCTATGGTTGAGAACCAAGGTTCACCTAGCTGGCGTCAGCGGACCTATCATCCTGAGGGTGATTCAGCGCCATTCTTCCAAGATTACGTAGTTTGGGACCAATTTGAAGGTTATCGAAAGCTTGTTAAAGAAAGTTGCATGGCCAAGCTTGCAGCCCAGTTGATGGGGAGTCAAACAGCCAGAATATTTCATGACCACGTGCTATTAAAGTTTCCGGGTACAAGTGTAGAAACCCCGTGGCATCATGATGCACCATATTACATAGTGTCTAGCCCGCTAACTTGCTCTTTCTGGGTGGCATGTGACCCAGTGCCCCGAAATCGATCAATTGAATATGTGGCCGGGTCTCACAAGTGGGCTGATGAGTTTCGCCCACAGCGCTTCGATGGAACAGATTTGGTGCCAGGTGATGACCGTCCACTTGCCCCCAATATTGCAGCTCATCGAGATGACTATGACATAAGAGGTTTTGATGTGGAACCAGGTGACGCGGTCGCATTTGATTTTCGTGTTCTACATGGAGCTCCGGCTAACAATTCAGATAAGCCACGCCGAGTGACATCAATCAGATGGGTTGGTGATGGAGCAGTCTTTAAAAAGCGCCACGGTGTATCTTCACCATCTTTTCCCTCTTTGGATTTCGAAGATGGCGACATGTTCGATGGAGAGCAGTTTCCAGTAATTTATAGCGAGCTTAAGTAATTGTTAGGGTGAAACATGAGTAGTATTGCGGTAAGTCACTTGGAACCTATAAATACGAAAAGAAAGACTTTGGGAGGATTAATGAAGAAAATTTTATGTATTATGCTGAGTTCTATTTTTGTTTCGGGACTTGCGCAGGCAGATGTTTTCGGAACTTGGAGAACGGCAGAAGGAGATTCAGGTGGATATGCTGTCGTGGAAATTGCACCGTGCGAAGATAACAGCTCACTAGTCTGCGGTACCATTACTGATATTGTGGACAGCGATGATACTTCGTCGATTGGTAAACAAATAATTGCGGATATGAAGATCCTTGGTGATGGGAAGTACCGTGGTGGGCAAATTTGGGCTCCTGATGAGGACAAATGGTATAGCGCACGAATGGTTTTAGATGGGGCTACCCTTAAAGTTTCTGGCTGTGTATTCGGGGGGCTTGTCTGTCGAGGCCAGGATTGGACAGCTCTAAATTAGATCGGACTTTAATGCACGTTCCAACAACTATGAGGGCTATGTTAACCACTGGACATGGTGGTCTAGATAAACTTTCATATCGTACAAATGTACCAACACCAATTCCAGGGCCAGGTGAGGTTCTCATTAAGGTGGCAGCTGCGGGCATAAACAACACTGACATAAACACCCGTATTGGCTGGTATTCCAAGTCGGTTAACGACGCTACAGAAACGGGTGGGGAAGTTGGAATCAAAAATGTTAATGCTGGTGATGCCAGTTGGAGTGGCACCTCACTTGACTTCCCAATCATCCAAGGTGCGGACTGCTGTGGTCATATTCTGAGTGTGGGTGAAGGGGTAGAAACTACGCGCATTGGTCAACGCGTAATAACCAGAACAATGCAAGCTAATCCAAGCGATGACAGCGCAGTGGCATGCTGGACGATGGGTTCGGAATGCCCAGGCGCATTTGCTGATTTTGTGGCGGTTAGAAGCAGCGAAAGCTTTGCAGTCAATTGTAATTGGTCAGATGCGGAACTTGCTTCTATTCCATGTGCATATTCCACTGCTGAGGGAATGTTGGAGCGAGCCAAGGTTGGAAAGGAAACGGTCCTAATTACCGGTGCAAGTGGCGGGGTTGGATCAGCGGCAATTCAATTGGCAAAGCGGCGAGGAGCTAGAGTTGTGGCTATTGCCTCTGCTGCTAAACACGGTGAGGTGCTGAGTTTTGGTGCGGATGAGGTAATTGACCGTGGGGAAGACTTGTTGCCAGCTCTTGGATCTGAGAGTGTTGATGTGGTTGTTGATCTAGTGGCAGGAAGTCAATTTCCAAATCTAATAAATGTCATCAAACGCGGAGGTCGGTATGTGGCGTCTGGTGCAATTGGTGGGCCTATTGTTAATTTGGATGTTCGCGACCTGTATCTCAAAGACCTTTCGCTCTTTGGCTCTACTTTCCAGCCCATAACAGTGTTTCAGAATTTGATTACTTATATCGAACGTGGAGAGATCCGGCCGCTAGTGGCGAAGACTTATCGGTTAATGGATATGGCGCAAGCCCAGTCTGATTTTTTAACAAAGAAATATGCTGGAAAACTGGTGCTAATTCCATAGTCCGCTTTGATTATAGGGCATCACAAGCGGTGATAAAACTATGTCAGTATGCCCTAACTTAGCTTAGAAAGATGCATCGGGCATGGACGCTTTTTTCTTATCGACAAAGTCCTTGAGAGCTTCATCAATCGCCGGGTCAATTGCAGGTGCCTCATAATCATTCAACATCTGACGCATTTTTCGATTTGCTAAAGTATAAGTGTCTGGGCTTCCGTCTTCGGCCCAGGTCTCATATGGTCGATAGTCCAACAGTTTAGAGTCATAAAATGCTGTTTTCATGTGTCGCTGAGTATGAGCGGCGCCGAGGTAGTGGCCGCGTGGCCCAACTTCACGGAATGCATCCATCGCCTGACCATCCTCGGTCAAATCTGGTCCTTGGCCGAACTTCTGTAGCATTGCTAGCTGATCTGCATCCATCACTAATTTTTCCTTGGACGATACCAAGCCACCCTCAAGCCAACCAGCTGCATGCAATACAAAGTTTGCACCAGCCATTACTGTTGCATTCAGAGAGTTTGCTGTCTCGTAAGCAGCTTGTGCATCAGGCGATTTAGACGCGCAAAGAGATCCCCCTGATCGGAATGGGAGTCCAATCTTGCGAGCTAATTGAGCCATGCCGTAGATGATGTGGTTTGGCTCAGGAGTCCCGAATGTGGGCGCGCCTGATTGCATTGACATTGACGCGGCGAAAGTTCCAAATATAGCTGGTGCGCCAGGTCTGATTAGCTGCGTGTATGCCATTGAGGAAAATAGTTCGGCTAAAGCTTGCGTCATAACACCCATCGCTGAGACTGGCGCCATAGCTCCAGAAATTAAAAACGGTGACGTAATAACAGCTTGATGGTTCTCAGAGTAGACTTCTAAAGCACCCATCATTGTATCATCTAAAGCTAGCGGTGAATTCAGGTTGATAAGTGACGTTGAGCACGCGTTGTTGTGAACAAAATCTGCCCCGAAAACTATCTTCAGCATGTCAACCGTATCTTGAGCTCGCTCTGGAGCCGTTACGGAGCCCATGATTGGTTTATCTGAATATTTGAGGTGAGCATATATCATGTCGAGGTGACGTTTGTTGACGGGAACGTCTACTGGTTCACAAACCGTGCCTCCTGAGTGATGAAGGGCAGGGGACATGTAAGTGAGTTTAACAATATCTTCGAAGTCGGCCATTGTTCCGTATCGTCGACCGCCTTCCATATCCATCACAAAGGGGGGCCCATAAACAGGTGCAAAAACTGTTCGATTTCCACCGATTGGCACTGAGCGATCCTTATTTCGTGCATATTGTGTGAATGCACCAGGCAGGGTTTTCATCATCTCTCGACACCAGCCTTTGTCAAAGCGCACATTGTGAATGGTTTGATCTTTTGCGCCCGAGCCTGTAGATTCTTCGATGACTGTGACTGTCTGTCCCGCAGTCTTGAATGCATTGGCAGCACGATGACAGTTGACAAGATCCAGCCCTACTTCTTGCAGCAAGATTTCCGCGTTCTTCAGAGCTAGCTCTAAGCTTTCATCGCTGAACAGCTCGTAAGTTGGAATTTTGCGCTCTACTGCCGGTAATTGCTGGTCAAGGGCGACTGCTTTGCGAGCGGCAGCGCGATCTGCGCCTCTGCGACGACGGCGGGCTTCGGTCATGATTTACTCCTATTAGTGATGTCGCGTCTAGAACGGAATGAAGAATATAGCTGCTCAACCGCGACATCCCTTGTGGGTGAGGCGTCCTGTGCTATGCGTTCATCGTGGATACTTCGTCCCAACATAAACTTAAATGTGCTAACGGGGGGGTAATTTAAGCTATGGAACGCATTGCAATAGTTGGCGCGGGTATTGTGGGGCTAACGAGTGCATTCTCACTGCAGCGGGCAGGCTATTCAGTAACTGTTTTTGAGTCTGACGCGGAGGTTGGCGGTGGTGCAACTTGGGGCAACGCAGGGTTGATTTCTGGTGCTTCTGCGGAGCCTTGGTCCACTCCGGGCACTATTCGTGCGGCATTAAGTTGGCTATTCAAGCATGAGGCTCCTCTGAAAGTGCACTTTGCATGGGACTGGGAACGCTTGTTCTGGATTTCAAATTTTGTGCGATCTGCCCTTAACCACGAAGAAATAACCAAGGCTTTAACGCAAATGGCCTTAGCGGCTCGTGAACATCTCAGGGATATGTCACCGGTTCCGTTTGAGTTAGCTAATAATGGAGTAATTGACTTATTTGGGAGTGAAAGCGAGCGGACGGACGCTAGGCGAGTAGTTAGCTGGATGGCTGAAGCTGGACTGGTTAGAAGTTGGCTTTCTGCGGAAGAAATAGAGGCGCTGGAGCAAAATCTTAGAGGTTCTTGGGCATTTGGCATATGGACTCCAAGTGATATGACCGGAGACTCCCATAAGTTTTCGCGAGGTTTGGCAAAAGCGGTTGAATCTGCAGGTGGAGTTATTTTTTGCAACACGCGGGTTGTTTCCGTTGATATTGATGGCGCCGTAAGAACAAATATAGAGGAGCGTGGCTTTGACCGTGTGGTAATTTCCAATGGGCTTGGTGCGAGCAATTTGGCAAAACAAGTGGGAGATCGATTGAGCATATGCGGGGTTAAGGGTTATTCTTTGACCTATGAATTGAGTCCAGAACAAGTGCGATTAGCTCCGAAACATGGACTGCTGGATCATCGCAGCAAAATAGCAGTTTCAACTCTGGGAAATCATCTCCGCGTTGCAGGGACTGCGGAAATTGGCGCCAGCGATCTAGGCCTAGATGTCCATCGCTTAAAGCCTTTGCATAATTGGGTAAAAAATCACCTGCCCACATTGGATTTGGTTAGTTCTCAGCCAATTGAGTGGGCGGGTTTTCGGCCAATGCGCTCGAGTGTTCTTCCCTTTATTGGCCCAAGCAAAAGGAGCAGGAGAGTGCTATATAACGCTGGCTACGGGCACCTTGGTTGGACTTTAGCTGCCGCCGGAGCTGAAAAGTTGGTGCGCTTAGTCGATGGGATAACAGCTTCAAGACAAGGCGCTCAGTAGGTTTATCTTAGGTGCGTGCTATGCCCGGTTTAGCAGGAATGCGAGGCGCAGTGTTGTAGTCCAAAGACTGGGTTATGGGCCTTAGCTCATAATTGTTTTGAGATGCCTTGGAGAATCGGTAATTCAGGTGTTGTATGTTTATTTGATTAATTACGTTCGTAATTTCTGAGCTATCTACGTGCGGAATTGAGAAACTTCCAAAGATGGTATCTAATTCCTTTAATGCTAACTGCAGTTGAGATTGGCCTGTGGGCGTTAAAATTGAGCGTGATTCTCTAGAGTCTCGAACGCCCTGTTGCGTGTGAACTAGCCCCTCTTTTTCGAGAGACGTTAAGGCCCGCGATACGGCGGAGGGAGTTAAATGACATTTTTCTGCAAGTTGCGCTCGCGTTAACCCATTTTCTAAATTTGATAGAAGCGGTTCCAGCAACCTGACTTCTGAAAAGCTGAGTGGAGTTGCCTCGTTGACAGCCGCTTTGGCAACCTTTGCTATTGCTTCGCCAAGCTGTAAGAATTTTAAATACATGAGCAATACCTGAATAATGTATGATCATTCATGTATTTTAGATTATATCTTTTTTCAAGCTATTCCAGAGATATCTGCGAGGTTGGCAGTTAGAGAAAATGCATATCTATTTTGGAGAGGCTCGCTGGCTGTCAGGTTCAGTGCGAACCTGTTCATATAATCTCTTTCTCATTTATTTGGTGTTTCACATAAAAATTGCTAAGACTGTTTTAATAATAACTATCTCTTATAAGTTCGGGAGGAAATCATGCGGATAGGAATTTTCAGTGTTATCTTTACAGCGCTCTTGTTTGGTCAGGCCTATGCGTGTCCCGACTACAAGGCCTGGGGGGTTGATCAGCAGACTTTTTCGGGTGATGATTTGTACCAAGAGAGAGTGTTCGGTGTTCTAGCGGGTGGCGAAAATAATTTAAGGGAAGACTGTTCGCACATATACCAAAAACTGCAGTCAGACACTGGTACGGGATACTTTACTTCAAAGCCCGATTTCACAATTGAGACCCCCGGTATGACTGGGTACGATTTGCATATCGAGGTAGTCTCCGATTGTGATTCGTCCCTTTTAATCAATACCCCTGCCGGTAATTGGTTCTTTGACGACGACGACAATGAGGATAGTTCTTTGGATCCCAAGATCGTGCTCGAAAATCCTTCATCGGGACTGCTTGATATATGGGTTGGTACGTACAACGGGGAGACCTGCAAGGCGCAGTTAAAGCTCGAGACCTTTGTTGCGTCTTCACAGGGTGGTTGCCCAAGTTACGATCAAGTTGGCGTGCAGCAAGCCACTTTTTCTGGTGATGATTTATACCAACCGAGATCTTTCAGTGTTACTGCGGGTGGACCAATCAATCTGCAAGATGACTGTCGAGACATTTACGGTAATCTGCAGACGGATACAGGGACGGGGTATTTTACATCTCAACCCGATTTTACCATCAACACGCCAGG
>CAXQZM010000079.1:0-22331 GCA_964228455.1 Alphaproteobacteria bacterium
GTCAAGCACCCTCTAACGGACCAAGGCCTTGAGCAATTCACGAAAGATTGGAAGGCAACTGGCCAGTCTATTATTTGAGAGGCTGTATCTTCTGGCATTTAGTTAGCTCTTGCCTTTTAGTGTTGGCCTCAGTTTGTCAAAGGTTTCTGCAAATAGGCTGGCAAATGTAGGCGTCACTTCAGATTCTGCGCGACGTTCTTTGTCGCAAACGTCAATTGGGTCTTGTTTTTCGCGAAGTATTGCTCCCCATTTATAGGCCTGTTCTCTTGCCTCGCTGAGTTTAGTTTTTGGATATGTGCCAAGGCCCATTTCTCGCCGCCGTTTTCGAAGCGAGTAACGAAAGATGAATTTTCCCCGACCTTTAGACGTCATAATGACGAATAGGTTGCCGCCATCACTGAACTTACCTGATGAAGCTGCCTTTAGCTGAGAATCTTTCAATGTGTGCACGTTTTTTAGCCCCCCACTCAGCCCCCCACTTTAGGGTGGTCACCCCTGAATAATTTAGAACGGTATAGGACATCATAAGGGGGCTAAACACGCAATATACACGGGGTTATGGGAAAATCTTGAATAATATCGAATAGGGAGGTGGTGCCTCGGGGCGGACTCGAACCACCGACACAGGGATTTTCAGTCCCTTGCTCTACCACCTGAGCTACCGAGGCACTGCGTGCAGGCCCTAGCGGCGTCTTGCTTAGCTGTCTAGAGAATTTTCGCGTAGGTCCTCAGAAAACAGATTATCTACTTTAAGATCTGGATCTTCGTCCAAAACATACTCATCATTGCCCCAAGCCAAGAGATCCTTGTCTCTGCAGATAGCAGAGCAGAATGCATGATATTCTGGCGTTCGAGGCCTGTTACAAACACTACACTTTTTAGTCATGTTCGTCACCGAAGTATGAACGCAAGAACTCCGAGGCAAGCCTTTGTCGCTCAATTATTAAATGACCAGACTCGTTCATGGCATGAACTTTTACACGGTGCGGTAATTGGGACAATTCATCTTCAACTCTTTTGGCTATTTTTTGTCGCTCTAGCTTGGTTGGAGGCGGGAGAAAATCAATCAAAATAATTCCACCTAGGTTGCGACTAATTATAGTATTTATAGCAAGGTCAGCTGCTTTCGAGTTTATATCACTCACGCGCCCTTGGCCGTTTATATCTATGTGATGAGCAGTTTGTGTGGCTTCACAGACTATGGTCACATCACTGGTAGAAATTTCGACTTCATTAAGGGCACTTTCTGCCGCATTATCAAGTTCAAGATCGGCTGTGCCAAATTCAAAACTGTCCTTCGGGAAAACTACTCTTAGCTTTTTAAGCGTTTCGAGACTAGCAACGGAAATAGCTGTTTTATTTCCAAATTTAGTTAGAACATTTTGAAGAGTTGGCGCTCTTAGTGCTTCACTTGTTTGACGCCCTTGCGCTAGCTTTATTCCGCGGGCTTCACTTTGTAATTTGACGTGAATCATCTGTCCTTCATGCAATCCGCGGGTGTGTCGTAGGTAAATATTCTCACCAGTTGTCGTTTTGCAAAAACCTCCTCCACCATCACTCCCGTGTCGAAGGCTTATTACTCGAGCATCAATAACAGCGCCTGTTTTCCAGGGGAGATTTTCGTTTAGTGGGAGAAAAATCGGCGCTGGGCCATGCCCTAGAACTGCAATGTAGAGCCCTAATTTGTGGGCACCCACGTGGGCGCTCACGTCCGATTTCATAAGAAAGTTTGGGTTTCAATAGTTTGGGGCAAACGGCCAAACCCACACCCCGCTAAAATTGATTGAACTTGGAATAAGTCCATCCCTACAACAGCACTAAAGGATCCTTTCAGCGAAGATATTAAACCTGCTGCCAACCCCTGTATTGCATAGCCACCGGCCTTTCCGTGCCACTCTCCAGAATCAAGATATGAAGAAATTTCTGCCGCACTTAATCTTTTGAAAGATACTCGATTATGGCTAAGGCGTTCAAAAATATCACCCTTGTCTGAGATGATAGTTAGCGCACTAAACACGTTATGGCTTCGGCCAGAGAGGCGTTCAAGGCACGCCCTGGCTTCGCTTAGGTTCAAGGCTTTTGGTAAAATTCGGGAACCTGCTGCAACTACCGTGTCACCAGTGATTATAAAGTTCCCGACATGATGCGGCTCTAATGCATCTGCTTTTTCTCGCGCCATTCGCGAAGCGTAACTGCGGGGTTTTTCCCCTTTCAGAGGGCTCTCATCAATATCTGGTGCCTCAACAAAATCAGGTTCTAGTCCAATTTGCTCAAGTAGCTCTAGACGCCGAGGCGAACCCGAACCCAAAACTAGCTTAGGTCCAGCTGAATTGGGGATTTCCGATGTGTCCAGCTTAACGGACATTTACTTGAATCTAAAAGTTATACGGCCTTTGGTGAGATCATACGGCGTCATCTCTACCGTAATTTTATCGCCGGCCAAAACGCGGATGCGATTCTTCCGCATTTTTCCAGAAGTATGAGCAATAATTTCATGATCATTTTCCAGACGTACACGGAAAGTTGCATTGGGTAATACCTCAATCACTTCTCCGTTAAATTCAATTAGTTCTTCTTTAGCCATGAAGCTCCTTATCTTTAATCTGATGCGCCTATAGGGGTATACCCCTACAAAGAAAACCTTTTGCGAATGCGTTCAGTCAAGGTGTCGCGAACTTGTCTGTAGGCTTCGAGTTGTTGTTCACGGTTTCCGTCTACTAAACTGGGGTCACCAACGTCCCAATGCTCAATGAAATCAGCCATACCAAATCTTTGTTCAGCATGACGGATGGCACCAGTTGATAGACATATTAAACAATCAAAATCTTGCTTAGAAAAATCGGATAGATCCCGAGCCTCATGCCGCATAAGATCAATATTCTGCTCAGACATTGCTGCAATTGCAAACCCATCTATGTCGCTTGGATCGACACCCGCCGATTGAAACTCAAAAGTTTTGTTGTTTGCTGCAAGCACTCTCCCGATTGCTTCAGCCATTGGGCTTCGAACCGCATTCTTGTTGCAAAGGAAGAGAACACGCAGGGATGTCATTAGATTAGACCCTTCTTGTAAAACATTGCTGCAATCAGAGATACTAATCGACGGGAAGTATCATGATCTAAATCTGCTTTCCCATCCAACCTTTCTAGTAGCGTGTCAGCTAACTCATTATGCAATCCGCGTCGAGCCATATCAATTGCCTCTACCTTAGCTGCACCTCCCTTTTGAATAGCCGCCTGATAGGCCTCGTACATATCAAAATAATCACGAAACAATCTTCGAAACGGGGTTAGAGACAATGCAATTATGGCTGCGTTAGCGCCTGCTTTCAGCGAAAAAGTGAGCCGACCGTTTAGGTACTCTAACTCTAATTGGTAGGGGGCTGGCTCTAGTTTTGCTGGTTTAAAATGATTGGCTGTAATTAAGTCATGAATTGCAATATCCCGATCTTGCGCTAGCTGCGGCGTGGCTGCCTCTGCTAGAACGGGATCAAGCTTTACTTTTGCTATGTAGCCTTGCTTCATTATCTATTGCTCCGATAAGCAATCGAGGCGGCGTGTGCGGGGAGACCCTCAGCTTGTGCCAGAGTTCGTGTGCCATCGCTCAGCGCACTGAAAGAAACTGAATTTGCTCCCAGAAAAGTAGTCCGCTTCATAAAAGTGTGGACGCCTAGTCCACTAGCAAACCGAGCTGTTCGCTCCGTTGGCAAAATATGATTTGGTCCTGCCAAGTAGTCACCTAGAGGTTCGGGTGTATATGCGCCAAGGAATACAGATCCAGCATGACGGATTTTTTCAAACAGAATTTCAGGCTCTTGGACTGCTAATTCTACGTGTTCTGGTGCTAAGCAATTAGAAAGCTCGGCGGCGTGATTGAGATCACGGGCCTCAATAAGCGCTCCATGCGACTGCCAGGATAGTTTTGCCGTTTCTTGCGTGGCCAGGGTGACTAATTGATCGGAGATGGCTTTTTTAACAGCGTCAAGTAATGAGCTATCTGGGCTTATTAATATTGCCTGAGCACTTGGATCATGTTCACATTGAGACAGTAAATCTGATGCGATCCAATTTGGGTTCTGATGCTCGTCACTAATTACCAAAATCTCTGAAGGTCCTGCTACCATGTCGATGCCAACTTTTCCGAATAGCTGACGCTTAGCTTCCGCTACAAAAGCGTTACCTGGCCCAACAATCACATCAACTGGTGAAATGCTCTCAGTACCATAGGCCATGGCTGCTATGGCTTGAGCCCCACCTACTTTATAAATCTCCTCAATATCTACAATCTGAGCTGCCGCCATAACCAGCGGTGAGATTTCACCGTTGGGTGTTGGCACCGTCATGGTTAAAGATTCAACTCCGGCCACTCTCGCGGGAATTGCTGCCATTAAAAGCGAAGATGGATAGGCGGCTCTTCCCCCGGGAACATATAGCCCTGCCCGATCAACAGGGGTCCAACGATATCCGAGTTTGACACCTAGATCATCAGTGTAGGACAGGTTCGTTGGTTTCTGTCTTTGATGAAAATCACGTATTCGATCTGCGGCAAGTTTGAGAGCCTCTATTTGCTCGGTTGGAGCTTTCTGGGCGAGCTTATCTCGCTCGTCACGATTCACTCTCGCAGCGGTTTGAGTAAGATCGACACCGTCATATTTATGTGTAAGTTCTGCTAGAGCTTTATCACCCGTAGCGCGAACGCTTTTGATAATGCTGCTTACGACAGCTGATACATCGGTGCCGTTGCCACGATCTGCATGAACTAAGGCCTCAAACTCGCTATCAAAATTTTTGGCACTAGCGCGTAAGCACCATCTTGGCTCTACTAACATCTACGCAGCCTCGGCTTGCATTGTCTTTGAGATTTCTCGAAAGCGCGCGACTAACTTATGAAGTGATTTGTCGGCTGTTTGATACGCTTGGCGACCGACTATTAGCCGCGCAGTGGATTGCAGTATGACTTCACCTTCAAATAGAGAGTTCGCTTTTAGCGTTGCGCCAGTAGACACCAGATCTACGATACATTCAGCGAGTCCAAGATGAGGCGCCAGTTCAAGGGCGCCGGACATAGGAATCAAAGTTGGACTAATTCCTCGTGCTTCTAGAAATTTGCGTGTTAGGTTTGGATACTTCGTCGCTACTCTTAGCGTGTTACCAGCAGAGGGAAGATTAAACCCTTCAGGGCCTGCAACGCTTAGACGACATGCGCCGAAGGGAAAGGCGATCGGCACATATAGTTCAGAGTAGTCAAATTCAGAGACTACATCGGACCCAACAATACCAATTTGAGCGCCACCTGACGCGACGATAGTTGCGACATCGAAAGGTTTAATTGGCACCACACGTAGATTTGGGTCGTCTGTTCCGTAAATTAGACGACGATCTGCATCTTGAAAATATGCAGGCTCTAGCGAAATGCCAACGCTGGAAAGTAAGGGTGCTAAAGTTCTGGATAGCCGGCCTTTAGGCAAGGCAAGGGTAATCATGACTTGCTCGCTTGTTGGCGTATGCGAGCGTTTTCTTCTGCCAGTATATCATCTCTGCTATTGTGATTGGGGCGCCATTTTGTTGGCCAAGGCTCTCCCAAATCCTGGAGTCTGACATTTATTGATCCAGCATTTATGCGGAGTGCGGCCTCTCCAGAGAACATTAGTTCAATTTGATCGCTGTCGCTATGCAGTGAGAGGAGATTTAGTAGTTCTTTGTTATCCGAAAGATTTATACTCCGTGAACGTACTCCAATGGCACCCTCAACGACGAGTGCAGAATGGGTCCGATGGTAAATTCCAGGGCCAGGTCTTTCTTCATCGGTTGCATCGAGGGCTTGATCCAGCTCCCAACAAAACCTATTGAAAACAGCAATGAACTGTCCTTCTCCAGGTTCAAATTGTATATCGGAGCCGGCAATGAGGGCATCTTGTAGTAAGCCAGACATTAGAGCTAAATCTTCTTCGGTCTCAGCGCGAAGTTTGAGGGGATATTGCATGCACCTGCACTTAAGCGTTCAATGTTATTCGCTCAAGGTCTGCGCCAACACCGCGTAGTTTTTCCTCAAAATTGTCGTAACCGCGATCCAGATGTTCAAGAGCTGTAACTAAGGTTTCACCGCTTGCTGCGAGGCCAGCTAATGCTAGAGCTGCGCCAGCGCGCAGATCAGTCGCCTTCACACGCGCGCCGCTTAGTCTTTTGGAACCCCGCACCGTTGCTTGATTTCCGTGTATTTGAATATCTGCCCCAAGCCTTACTAGCTCGTCAGCGTGCATGAAACGGTTTTCAAAAATTGTTTCGCGAATGGTGCTTGTACCACTGGAAATGCAAGCAAGGGCCATTACTTGCGCTTGCAAGTCTGTTGGGAAGCCTGGGTGTTCGCGGGTCTCAATGTCAAAAGATTTAGGACTACCTTTTAACATACTTACTTGCACACCGTCGTCACTAGAGACACAATTCGCTCCAGCCTCTTCAAGGAGTGAGATAAGCGAGGTTAGGTGGTCTCCACGAGCTCCAGAAAGGAATAAATCACCACCTGTAATTACAGCGCCCACTGCAAAAGTTCCTGCTACAATGCGATCCGCAACCACCGAATGTTGACAACCATTCAAAGAACTTTGACCCTCTATGGTAATTGTATCGGTACCTAGCCCTGAAATAGTAGCGCCCATCGAAATCAAAAGCTGCCCAAGGTCGATAATTTCGGGTTCCCTTGCGGCATTCTCGATTCTTGTTGTGCCTCGAGCTAAGCTAGCAGCCATAAGTGCGTTTTCAGTTGCGCCAACTGACACTTTAGGAAAATTAATTCTGCCTCCTACTAGCCCTCCCTTTGGCGCACGAGCAATTACATTACCCTCTTTGACTTCTAGTTCAGCACCCAGAGCTTCCATCGCTCTAATGTGAAAATCTACAGGGCGGGACCCAATTGCGCACCCGCCAGGGAGGGCTACTTTTGCGACGCCATGGCGGGCTAGTAGTGGTCCAAGCACAAGTATTGACGCTCGCATCATGCTGACCAGTTGGTATGGCGCCACTTCGGAAGCAATTGATTGAGTGGTTAGCTCAAAACTATTTCCGTTTTGCTTAATTTCACAGCCATGCTGAATCAGCAGCGCAGATAGCGTCTTGATGTCCGCTAGATCAGGCACACGGTCAAAACTTAATTTCTGATCTGTTAGAAGCGTAGCGCACAGTAATGGGAGGGCGGCATTTTTTGCCCCTAGTACTTCTATGGTCCCGATCAAAGGGTTGCCGCCTTTTATGCGAATGGCTTCGATCATGGTCTGGGTCTTCAAAGTTTATACTGCGTTATAAGCGAGGTAGTGTAACGCCAGTTTGACCTTGGTATTTACCGGCACGATCAGCGTATGACACTTCGCAACGACTCCGACCTTGGAGGAACAAGAACTGGCAGGCGCCTTCCTCTGCATAAATTCTGGCAGGAAGTGGCGTAGTATTTGAAAATTCTAAGGTTACATGGCCCTCCCACCCTGGCTCAAGCGGGGTTACATTTACGATTATTCCGCATCGGGCATACGTAGATTTACCAACGCAAATGACCAGAACGTCCTCGGGAATTCGGAAGTACTCAACGGTGCGCGCGAGAGCAAAGGAATTTGGTGGAATTATAACGGCATCTGACTCTCGGGTAACAAAGCTGTCGTCTCGAAATTCTTTTGGGTCCACAACCGCATTGTCAACGTTGGTGAATATCCGAAATTCGCGCGCCACACGCGCATCGTAACCATAGGACGACAGGCCATAGGAGATGACGCCATCTCGCGCTTGTCGATCAACAAATGGTTCAATCATGCCTTGCTGATTAGCAAGCTCTCGAATTTCATGGTCTGCTAGAATTGTCATGACGGGTTCTTATGGCGCGCAGCGTGGGAAGAAAAGGCTTAACTCTTCGACCGTTCTGTGGTCTCGTTGTCTGGTCTTTTTTCTTTCTGTGTTATTGCGCGCGCCTGCGCCTTCCGTTTCGCTAAATTGGCCCTTAGCGCAGCATTCAGAGCGGCTTTTGTTTTCGAGGATTTTGATGAACTGGCCGACATTGTTATTAATCTATCATGAGAGACAAAAAATGGCGAGCGTCAATTGACGTAGTTGTGGCTCGGACTTAAGGCAAGCCCAACGCTGCTGTAGCTCAGGGGTAGAGCACTTCATTGGTAATGAAGAGGTCGAGAGTTCAAATCTCTCCAGCAGCACCATAATCACACTAATTGTAAATAAAGCCAGCATGATACCCAGGGTTACAGGTTAGTCAAAAGGCAAGAAATTGCGCGACGATATAAATGAGCTAAATCGGCTAATATCGTTTGTTTTGTGAGACGTACGCCCTTCGTCGAGACCGTCTTTGAGCGTTTGATTTCCATTTCGTGGTTAGAAGTTAGCTACAATATTTAGTCAAATTGATACTAGACTTTCAACGTGAACACATGCTCTCTAAGGACTTCTTATTTCTGATATCAGTAGTGAAAGGTAAAGAGATGAAGCGAGCTGGCGGAATTATAGCAATCATAGCGGGTGTATTTAGTGTCTTCGCGGCAGGGGCGACTTTGTTTTTTGGCGGCGTTGGTGCCGCTCTTGATGCGGATGGAGCAAATCAGGTCATTGGATTAGGTTGGGGTGGCGTAATTTTTAGCTTTGCTGTGATTGTTACCGGTGCAATTGCACTAGGGGCATCATCCAGAACACCTGGGATAATCTTGATTGTGTGCTCTATTTTGGGGGCAATTTTAGGCGGTACTTTAGTGGCTATTTTTATGGTTTTGGCGCTGATTGGCGGAGTTCTTGCATTGCTTGGTGTCAAGTCAGCCGATAGCTAGCCAATATTGATGCGCTGGGTGTTTATTCGAGGCAGCACCCAGTGTACAACTCATAAAGGTCATGTTCTTAAATCTTCTCTGATGGGGTGTGCGGGTTAAATATAAGTGACCCACAAAATAAAATCTCAATGCGTTAATCTGAGATTGCGTTCACAACCGCGCTGCTTTCGTAGGTTTCCGTGATTTCAAGGGCCTGCATAGGTGGTTTATCATCCTTGTCAGCCACTTGTATCGCGGCTTCAGCTAAAAATTGGCCTGCTGTCGCCACGTCTTCGCGAGTTTTAAGGATGTTTGGTCTAAAGAGGTCGAGGATTGGAACGGTTTCCTTGCTGAAAACATCTAGTGTTTCTCCGAGCGCTAAGCCTGCGTCTTCGATCCCAGATATTGCAGCCATTGTTGCATTTGGGGATGCTGAAATCACGCCATCTGGCTTGGTGCCTTCCGTGAATCTCTGCTCTGTAAATGCGCGAATTACTTCACGATTGCTATCGCTCGTTATTTTGCTCACGATTTCTAGGTGTTGCCCGTTAAAACTGCAGGCTTCTTTCACGCCTGATATCATCTCTATTGCATAAGTCTGATCAGTTGGCGGTGCTATCAAGAGAATATGTTTACGTTCTTTTCGATGAAGTTGATTTGCTGCCAATATGCCAAATTCTTTATTATCATAGTCATAGTAGGCGTGGCGTTCCGACCAAATAGTGCGGCCATGAGTAACAAAAGGGAAGCCCTCATCCATTAGATATCTAACACGCTCATCCCTAGGCTTTATTTGGTTGAGAATAACTGCGTCGGCAGTCTCATTTCGAACGATATTTCGCACCGTGTCAAGGGGGTTGTCTTCGGTAAAGCTCGACATAACAACGAGGTTATAAGATGAACCTCTTAGTCCTTTTGCGATCGATGATATAAGCCTCGATGTAAGGCTCAGGACATCATTTTCGGCCGAGAGTACCAAGGCTATGACATTAGTTTTTCCTGTTCTTAATCTGACACCAGCGCGATTAGGAACGTAGCCAATTTCGCTAGCAACCTTTCTAATCGTTGCTTTTGTCGAATCACTTATATCGGGTGCGCCGCCCAACGCGCGAGAGACCGTCTGTACCGCGAAGCCAGTGAGCTCCGATATTGTGCGCAAAGTTGGCCGTGTGTGTAATTCGTCGCTGCTCCGCCCTCGCAAATGCTCCTTCAATTTCACAGGCCTCTCCACCTTATATCTCTGGCACTAGGCACATTCAGGTTACCTAAAGCCAATTTACTCCCGGACCACAATGATACACAAAATTTGCAAAAACAAGCCTTGAATTGCAATCTGTAACGTTATAGGTGCGCTTCTATAACGTTACAGATAGGGAGGATTTACTCGTGCGTTACAATAAACTTATTACGTCTGCTGCGGCTATTGCGCTTATGGCTGGTCAGGCTTTGGCACAGGGTGAGCATCCGCAAGGTGGCTCGCTCACTGTTCCAATTATCACCACAACATTTGTCAATGATTTTAACCCGTTCTCAAGTGCGAAAGGTCAAACTGATGCGATTAAAGGTATCATGTTTGAGCCTCTCTTCGTTCACAATGCGATGACTGGTGACATTAACTGGCGCTTAGCTGAGAGCTTTGAGTATTCTGATGATCTCATGACTTGGACTGTCACTTTGAAAGATGGTTTGACTTGGTCTGACGGAGAGGCCTTAGATGCAACTGACGTTGCCTTCTCAATGAACTTTGGCAATGAAGACGCTGCATTGGACCTTTCTGGCAAATGGTCAGATGGGCTTATTAAATCTGTGACCGCGACTGACGCTCTCACAGTTGTAGTGGAATTCAACCGTCCAGATGCGACCTTTGATTGGTATTTAGAGGACGTTCATATTGTTCCCGAGCATGTTTGGTCTTCAGTTGCCGTTGAGGATCGTGTGACCTTCAAAAACACAAATCCAGTAGGATCTGGGCCAATTACCGAAGTCCTAACTGTTCGCGACAACCAGCTCGAGATTGGTCGTAACCCGAACTATTACAAGGCAGATGAGGGTCTACCTTATCTTGATTCGGTCAAATTCCGTCAATATTCTGACAACTCGCAAATTCAACCTGCTTTGATGGCAGATGAGATTGATTGGGGTTCAAACTTTATTGCTGATATTGACAAAACGTATGTTGAGCCAAGTCCTGAGACCCATGGCTACTGGTATCCAGCAAACGATCTGATCAATATTTATCTTAATACGCGTCAAGCGCCATTTAGTGATATAGCATTCCGTCAGGCGTTCTCTATGGCGCTTGATCGTGACACAATTGTTGATATCGCTGCTTATGGTTATCCTACTCCCGAGCGCCACGTTACGGGTATTGGTGAGTTCCATAAGGTTCACTTTAATGACGAAGTAAATGCAAAGTACGATTACCTAGCGGAGTACAACCCAGATGCTGCAACTGCACTGCTTGATGCGGCGGGATATGTCGATGTTGATGGCGACGGCTTCCGGGAAAATCCTGATGGAAGTGTTATCGACTTTGATATCCATGTAGTGAATGGCTGGACCGATTGGGTGCAGACAGTGCAAATGACTACCGAGTACTTGGCGGAAATTGGCATTAAGGCAAATACTCGTGCTGTCGATTGGGGCGTTTATGATGGCGCACTGAAAGATGGCACCTATGAGGCGTCAATTAACTGGTCTGCTTCAAATGGGATTGACCCGATTTTAGCTTATCGCGATTACTTCCACCCATCTCGTGAAGGGCAAAGCTGGCATACTAATCACGGTAAAGCTTCTGCTGAAATGGGGGTCTTAATTGATGAGTACGGTCAGACGAGCTCGAGCGAGCGTCGTGGTGAAATCCTCGCAGCGTTGATGGATTATACGGGGGAGCAAATGGCATTTGTTCCGTTATTCTCTAACCCAACATGGTATCAGTATAACTCGACCCGTGTTGCTGGTTGGCCAACGGAAGACAACCCAACTACTCGCCCTGTTTTCTATTCTGGCGGCACTAAGCTTTTGGTCTTTGAAGGCCTGTACGCTAAATAGTTCTAACTTGCCGGAGCATGATATTTATGCTCCGGATTTCGTGCTAAGTAATCCTGCTCTTGACAGTTTGTCCTAGTGCAGGATTACTTTCTAATCTCTCATAATAAAGCGAGACCAGCATGTCTTTTCTGCTTCGCCGGTTGGGGTTTTACCTCGTGGCAGTATTTGTTGCGATTACCTTCAATTTTATCATGCCCCGTTTAATGCCCGGTGATCCAGTTGATGCATTATTTGCCTCCGCTCAAGGAAGGCTGCAGCCAGAAACACTTACTGCATATCAGGAAATGCTAGGTTTCAACGATGGACCTATATGGTCGCAATACCTGCAGTATCTGAAGACTACCCTATCTGGTGATTTAGGGCCTGCAATCATGCTGTTTCCAACCCCGGTTACCGAGGTGCTGGGCAATACTTTGCCGTGGACTATTTTTCTTGCTGGAACTGCTACGCTGTTTTCAGTCTTTGTGGGCTGCTTTATTGGATTATTCGCCTCTTACAATCGCGGTGGTATCGTTGATAGATTTGTCCCATTTACAATGTCCTTTATCGCCTCAATGCCTCAGGCGGTTACTGCCCTTCTTATCTTTTTTATTTTTGCGTTAACCTTGCGTTGGTTCCCTTTGAGTTTTGGTGCAGACCCTGATCTGGAACCTGGATGGAATTGGGTCTATCTAAAAAGTGTTGCCCGCCACGCGGTCTTACCGATGGTCACATTGGTACTGTCTATGATTGCCACTTGGATTTTCACCATGCGTAATGCGATGGTGAATGTTCTTGGTGAAGATTATATCACCATGGCCAAAGCAAAAGGTCTAGCCCCACGTCGCATCATGACACACTATGCAGCGAGAAATGCTATTTTACCCGTAGTTACTGCTGTTTCCATGGCTTTGGGATTCGCAGTGGCTGGCCAGGTTTTCATAGAGACAGTGTTCAACTATCCTGGTGTAGGGCAGTTAATTATTAAATCGGTTGGCGCGCGCGATTATCCTCTTATGCAGGCCTGTTTCCTTTTGATCGTGATCTTTGTTCTGGTCGCAAATTTTTTGGCCGATCTGCTTTACTTATGGCTAGACCCTCGGTTGCGTAAGTAGGGAGTCGATTAATGAAATTTTTTCAAACTACTTTGGCTAAGTTAGCAAAATTTTTTCGAGGCAATACGGCTGGTATTATTGGGACTACAATAGTTGGGGTCATAATTATTGCCTGCCTTTCCGCGCCTTTAATCACCGATAATGCTCCGAATAAGCGAGTTGCTCGAGGGCATCAGCCTCCGAGTGCTGAGTTAATTTTAGGGTCCACGCGCGCTGGAAAGGATGTTTACTCTCAAGTCTTACATGGAGGTAGGACTTCACTGTTTGTTGCTTTTTCCGCAGCCACGGTGACAACCTTCATAGCGCTGGGGGTGGGTGTTACGTCTGGCTACTTTGGTGGCCGAGCAGATGAAATTCTTATGGCCATAACCAACGTGATGCTCGTGTTTCCACAGCTACCGCTGCTCATTGTGTTAGCAGCGTTTTTAGGTCAGGTGGGGCCGCCAGTCATTGCATTAATTCTGGGGCTTACGAGTTGGCCCTGGGGCGCGCGTGTAATGCGAAGTCAGACATTGGCTTTAAAAAACAAGGAGTTCATCACCGCAGCTGAGGTGATGGGCGAAGCTAAGTGGCGCATTATCGTTTTTGAAATAATTCCTAACCTAATTAGTCTGGTTGCGGGAATGTTTGTTGGGGCGTCTCTTTACGCCATTGGAGCGCAAGCGGGTTTAGAGTTTCTTGGATTGGGAGACCCAACGGTCGTTAGTTGGGGAACGATGCTTTATTGGGCGCAATCCTCTGCAGCGTTCCTTGTTGGGGCTTGGTGGGATTTTATAGTTCCTGGAACTGCAGTTGCCCTTATGGGCGGGGGCTTAGCTTTGATAAACATCTCAATTGATCAGGTTTCTAATCCAAAGTTGCGAACTGGCCCATATCTAAAAATATGGCGACGGATGAGAGCTCAAGTTGAAGCGAAGCGGCGCAGGGACTAATGTCAAGCAAGCCAATGTTAGAAATAAAAGATTTGTCGGTAGATTATGTTACCGATGACGGTATTGCCCGAGCGGTAAATAATCTGAGCTTCTCAATTGGAAGGGGTGAGACTGTTGGTTTAGCCGGTGAAAGTGGTTGCGGAAAGTCAACTTTAGCGTTCGCAATTGCAAATCTTCACACTGCACCTGCCTTAATTTCAGAAGGGAAAATTCTCTTCGAAGGCCGTGATATTTTAAGTTTATCTGAGACGGAGTTACGAAGTTTCCGTTGGAATGAGACTTCTATGGTGTTTCAAAGCGCCATGAACGCGCTCAATCCAGTTATAACGATAGGTGCTCAGCTCATCGATGTGATATTTGCCCATAAAAAAATAAGTCGGCAAGAAGCCTGGGCTCGTGGTGAAGAGTTACTAGACAAGGTGGGGATTCACCCATCAAGAATGGAATCTTACCCGCACCAGCTGTCAGGCGGCATGCGCCAGCGCGTAGTGATAGCAATTGCATTAGCTTTGAGGCCTAAGTTAATAATAATGGACGAGCCAACTACCGCCCTAGATGTTGTGGTCGAACGAGAAATTATGGATGAGCTTTATGACCTGAAGACGGAATACGGCTTTTCTATCTTATTCATCAGTCATGATCTCTCATTAATGGGAGAAATAGCAGATAGAATAGGCATAATGTACGCGGGTCATCTCGTGGAACTGGGTGCCTCAGCCGATATACTGCGGCGGCCAGAACATCCATACACCGGGGGCTTAGTTGCATCTTTCCCAACGATACATGGTCCAAAAGTACGTTTACAGGGAATAGCAGGCAATCCACCAAATCTCTTAGAGTTGGGTGCTGGATGCCCTTTCGCAGATCGTTGCAGTGCAAAGCTGGACGTATGCACCAGTTCGCTGCCCAAAATAATGGAAAATGGAGACAGGCTAGTGGCTTGTCATGTGACTAACAGTCGAGAGCTTGCGTCATGATAACACGAGCTAACCAAGTAGAATCTGTGTTCACTTCGATGATTGAAGTAAATAATTTAACGATTGATTTCTCAATTGGCGGGGGCCTTTTTAAACGTGATTATTTACGCGCGGTAAGCGAAGTAAGTTTTGCCCTAAAAGCAGGTCAAGCTTTAGCCATTGTCGGTGAGTCTGGCAGTGGGAAGAGTACGGTTGCTCGCGCACTTTGCAGGCTTTACCAACCTACGGCTGGAACCATTTCCATTGATGGTGATAACGTTAATAGTGGGAAAGCTAGACTTCGCCAGAAAGATTATGCGCAATCGGTTCAAATGATTTTTCAAGATCCTTTCGGGTCTCTGAATCCTGTCCATACGGTCCGCCATCATCTCCGTCGACCAATTCGTATTCATAATCCAAAGCTTAGTTCCAGCGAGATTGAGTCAAAAGTAATCGAGCTAATCGACCGCGTTGGGCTATCTCCAGCAGCGCAAACTGCGGCAAAGTTTCCATATGAACTATCAGGTGGACAGCGCCAGCGGGTCGCCATTGCCCGTGCTCTAGCAGTTGGGGCGAAGTTTATTTTAGCAGACGAACCTATTTCAATGCTTGATGTATCAATACGTCTCGGGATTTTAAACTTAATGGATGACATGAAGCTCGATGGTATTGGTTTTATGTACATTACGCATGACATAGCAACAGCTCGCTATTTTGCAGAACAAACCGCAGTTATGTATGTGGGGCATATGGTTGAGTGGGGAGATAGCGATAGCGTTACTCAGAATCCTCAACATCCATACACTCAGCTCCTAATTAGTGCCGTGCCGGAAGCGTTGAAAGAACGGGATCGAGAGCCAAAGGCAAAAAAAGCAGAACTCCAATTGCGAACCCCTGACAGCGCTGGTTGTCCGTTTGCAAATCGCTGCCTTCAAGCGACCAGCAAATGCAGGACAACAATGCCTTCAACCAAACAGATCGCACCAGACCATTTCGTTCGGTGTTTTGCACTTGAATAAACTTTTTTGCTTTTTGACTGAGAGATAAACAATGAATGTAACTCTAAAATATGAGCTTCAGGATGGAGAAGCGCGTATTGAAGAAATCCTAGAAAGCATGTCGATTGAGGATATGGTAGAGCTCCTCTCAGGAGAGGATTTTTGGTCGATTGCTGCTCAGCCGAAGTATGGGATTGGCAAGCTTCGAGTTACCGACGGCCCGAATGGCGCGCGAGGGTCTGGCTCGTCAGCTGAAGGTGATACATCTGCAGCATTTCCAGTTGGGATTGCCTTGGGTGCGACCTGGGATGCTGATTTAGTTAGTGAGGTGGCCCAGGCCATTGCTGAAGAAACTAAGTCTAAAGGCGCGCAGGTTTGTCTTGCGCCCACTGTTAATGTTCATCGAACTGTCACCAATGGCCGAAATTTTGAGTGCTATTCCGAGGACCCGGAACTTTCTTCGGCTCTTACTTGTGCTTATATTTCTGGGTTGCAAAGTGAAGGAATAGCTTCAACGGTGAAGCATTTTGCAGGTAATGAGTCTGAAATTGAGAGAACTACAATCAAATCGATAATTGATGAACGTAGTTTACTAGAGGTGTACATAAGGCCGTTCGAAGATGCTGTCAAACAAGCAGGGACATGGGGAATCATGTCTTCATATAACAAGCTCAATGGCACTTATGCCGCAGAAAGCGACTGGCTCTTAACAACGGTTTTGCGAGATCAATGGGGATATGATGGCATTGTGGTATCTGACTGGTTCGGAACGCGCAGTACGGCGCCAACTATAAATGCTGGCGTTGATTTGGAAATGCCTGGACCAACGCGAGATAGAGGATCAAAACTGTTATCTGCGTTAGAAAAAGGATCTGTGTCTGAAAATACTTTGCGGGAAAGATCGCGGGCAATGTTGCGCTTTATGTCCCGTGTTGGCGTATTGGATGAAATGCCGCCTTATAAAGAGGTTTCTGACGATAAGCCTGAACATCGCAGCCTCATTAGAAAGGCAGCTGCAGCAGGAATGGTTTTGTTAAAAAATGAAAACGTATTACCGTTGAGTCCTAACGGTAAGAAGATCGCTGTAATTGGGCCAAATGCAAAGATTGCCCAAATAATGGGAGGTGGTTCGTCTCAACTTAATCCTCACCATCGGATTTCACCCTGGGATGGCCTTGTTGAGCAGTTTGGCGAGGATCTATTAAGTTATGCAACCGGGTGCCAGAACCATCGCTGGGAACCCATAGTTCGAGGTGATATAAAAATTGAGTATTTTGCGCATAACGATCTACATGGGGAGGTCCTGGAGACCGCTCACCTTGAAGCCTCTGTTGATTATCTTTTTCCAAAGCCTGTTGAGGGGAAGATTGCCATTAATGACTTTTCGGCGCGTCTTCAGATGTCTTTTGTACCGGATCACACAGGGACTTATTCTTTCGGATTACACACTGCTGGCCGTGGAAAGTTAAAAATTGACCAGAAAACAGTTGTCGATGCTTGGACAAAATGGACACGTGGGCGCACATTTTTTGAAGAGGGCTGCGATGAAATAACAGGGGAAATCGATCTAGTTGCTGGTAAAACCTATGAAGTTTTGTTGGAATTTCAGACGGTAACAGCCGCAAACCTCCTAAATCCAGGATTTCGCTTTGGGGTCTCTCAACCTTTAGGTGATAAAGCAATTGAACAAGCAGTTGCATGTGCCCGAAACGCCGACACTGCTGTTCTATTTGTTGGACGCTCAGGTGAGTGGGATACGGAAGGCTCCGATCTTGAACACATTACTCTGCCAGGTAGGCAGAATGAACTCATTGATGCAGTGGCAGAAGTCAACTCAAATACACTTGTAGTGCTGCAAACGGGCGGGCCAGTAGAGATGCCTTGGCTTGGTAAAGTGCGGGCTATCCTGCAGGCCTGGTATCCTGGTCAGGAGCTAGGCCATGCAATTGCAGATGTTCTTACAGGCAACAGTGAGCCAACTGGAAGGCTTCCTCAGACCTTTCCTAAGAAATGGTCAGATAACCCGACTTATTCAGATAATCCTGAGATCTATCCTGGAGAAAATGGCGCTGTAAAATATACTGAGGGGGTATTTATTGGCTACCGTCACTATGAGAAGAACGGCATAGAACCCCTTTTCCCGTTTGGTTTCGGCTTAGGCTATACCTCGTTCGATCTTAGTGAACTGAAAATTTCAGAACATGGTCAGAATGTACAAGTTATGATTGATGTTGAGAATACTGGACTTCGTCGAGGAACGACAGTTGTGCAGGTTTATGTTGGTGATGATCGTTGCAGTGTCAGGCGGCCTAAAAAAGAATTGAAGGCGTTTAAGAAGATTACATTGGACGCTGGAGAAAAAACAACTGCGTCCGTAATGCTCGAACCTCGAGACTTTGCTTTTTTTGATATAAAGTCTGAGTGTTGGCGCGTTGAAGAGGGCTCATTTACCGTGTCTGCAGGGTTGTCGGTTTCTGATATTAGATCTGTCAAAACGCTTCAGAGGCGAGCAGAAGAGCTGCCAGTATAATGAATTATCGCCATACAATTGCAGTGCTATTCGCGTTTGCAATTAATAATACATATGCCTTTGCTGACTATCATAATGAGCACGGGTGGGAATTAGTTTGGCACGATGAATTCGAAGGGGACGAAATAAATACAGATCTGTGGGAGCATGAGGCGAACTGTTGGGGTGGAGGTAACAACGAGTTACAGT
The DNA here is from genome assembly GCA_964228455.1 of Alphaproteobacteria bacterium. Lineage (GTDB taxonomy): Bacteria > Pseudomonadota > Alphaproteobacteria > UBA7985 > UBA7985 > CAXQZM01. The sequence goes on from CAXQZM010000079.1 coordinate 18,542, forward strand.
GCTATACCGATCGTCGTGAAAATTCGTTTCTACGTGACGGTAATCTTATCGTTAGAGCGGATCGTGAGACCTTCACAGGGCCTGCTGAGCCTCTGGATTGGGAGGGAACACCGCCAGATCGCAGCTTGCCATATACTTCTGCTCGGCTTCGCACATTGGGCCAAGGAGATTGGAAATATGGTCGAATTGAAGTCCGAGCAAAGTTACCATCTGGTCAAGGTATTTGGCCTGCAATCTGGATGTTGCCGACAGACTGGACGTATGGAGGTTGGGCCGCGAGTGGTGAAATTGATATCGTTGAGGCAGTTAACTTACCTCTAGGCGACCTTGAAAAACTCGTTCATGGAACTCTTCATTACGGCAGAGAGTGGCCTGGACAGGTTCAAAGTGGAGCTAGTTTTGCGTTTGAGGATAGCGATCCAACAACAGACTTTCATACCTACTCTATCGAGTGGGGGCGACGTGAAATACGTTGGTATGTTGACGATGTGCATTACGCGACTCAGAAATCTTCTGGTTGGTATTCACAAGTCATGGGAAATGATGGGTTCTATGACAATGTCCCGGGTGACGCTCCGTTTGATCAACGGTTTCACTTATTGATTAACGTGGCTGTCGGCGGGAACTGGCCAGGTGCACCAGACGACACTACGAACTTCCCCGTAGAAATGGAGATTGATTTTGTTAGGGTATTTACGTGTCCTCAGACACCAGAGACTTTGCGAGCTTGTGAGACAAAAGATCCCGAAGCAGAGCGAGTATTTGGCAACGTGGCACCAGAAATCTTGCGAGTAGAGTACGATCCTAGTGTAATGAGAAGCGATGTTGTGGAAATATATGCAGATCAAGATTTACCGCCCTTTAAATTGGGGTCGTATGCAGCCAATGGAGCTGTTAAACTTGATCGCGTCGAATTAGAGGGTAGGGGTTCCGTAGCTAGTCTCGTATTCGATACAGATGAATCTGTCGTGTATTGGCAAGCGCCTTTTGGTTTTGATATCTCAGATTTCGCTGATCTCACGTTTGACCTGAGAGTTGTTTACGATCCTCGCGAAGACGGTGTCTTCATGATGAAGATGGATTGTGTTTATCCCTGTGGGACCGGTGATGTAAGAATAGATCCTGCGCCGGTAGGGGAGTGGAAAAGCTTTCGGTTTTCACTGTCTGATCTGTTAAATCATCCTGGCTCAAGCCTCGACCTTACCAATGTAGACACACCCTTAGTAATTTTTCCTGCATGGGGTGATCAAAAAGGGGTGGTGATGCAGGTAGACAATGTGAGATTGGTGAAATGACAGAGCAATCATGGTCTCATAGTTTGGCAGGCCGAGAAATGAAAAATTTAAGGCAAACTGCATGAAGTTCTCCTATCAGCTATACTCTTCAAGAGCCACTGTAGACTGGGCGCAAACGCTGGCGCACCTGGCTAGCAGTGGATACTCCTATGTAGAGGGTTTTGGAGGAGCTTACAGCAATGACCCGAAAGCTTTTCGGAGGCTATTAGATAATTATGATCTGAGTATGCCAACCGCCCATGTTGGAATTGATGAAATCGAGCAAGACACAGAAAGTGTTGTAGAAATTGCAAAAACTCTTGGAATTAAACAAATTTTTGGCCCTAACCTAATGCCAGAACTGCGCCCTACTAATGCTGAAGGCTGGCAGATGTTTGGACGCAGATTAGAAAAGATTCGAGAAAAGTTGAATCGTGCAGAAATAGAGTTTGGTTGGCATAATCATGACTTCGAATTTCAAATATTAGATGACGGTTCATTTCCAATCCACCACATTCTAGAGGAAGCAACTAGCGTTTTATGGGAAGTAGATGTGGCCTGGATAATTAGAGCAGGTCAAGATCCGGAAACCTGGATCGATAGGTTTTCAGACCAAATCCGGGCGGTACATATAAAGGACCTAGCACTTAAGGGGACATGCCTTAATGAAGATGGTTGGGCAGATGTTGGCGAGGGTATTGTGTCTTGGCAAGATCTACTGGGCTTTATCAAGAAGAAAACTACGGCCGAAACGTTTGTGGTCGAGCACGATAAGCCTTCCGACATGAAAAGATTTGCAGAACGGTCTATCCAAAATCTTCGAGGTATGGGGTATTAGTAGTGGATCGAGCGCAAGGTGTAGGAATAATTGGCTGCGGTAGTATTTCAACAACCTACCTCAGTTTGGCTGAACTATTCAAAGATATTAAGATTGTAGCTTGTGCCGACATCAATTCGGATTTGGCGGACAAGCAAGCTGGCGATTTTGGCATTGAAAGTCGCAGCGTAGAACAACTTTTGGTATCTAAGGATATCGATATTGTCGTAAATTTAACCATTCCATCTGCGCACTTTGCGGTTTCAAAGGCGGCGCTTGAAGCAGGAAAGCATGTTTACAGTGAGAAGCCATTTGTTCTGGATAATCATGAAGGTGAGGTTCTAAAAGATCTCGCTGCTGACCGAGGCCTTCGAATAGGATCAGCACCTGATACATTTTTTGGCGGGTCACATCAGCAAGCCCGGGCTTTGATTGACGATGGGGTTCTTGGAAAAATTACCGGCGGCACGTTAGCCGTGATGTCGCGTGGTATGGAGATGTGGCATCCAAATCCAGATTTTTTCTTCAAGCCAGGTGGCGGACCAGTGCTAGATCTCGGTCCATATTATATTACATGCATGGTACAATTGCTCGGACCAATTGCAAGAGTTGCAAGCTTTGGGAGCACGCCGCGTGTCCGTCGTGAGATAACCTCGGCGCCACGTGCGGGCGAGTTCATAGATGTCGAGACCCCCACTTCGGTAAGGGCAATACTAGAATTTCACAGCGGTGCGACCGTAACGTTTTCTGCGTCGTGGGATGTACATGCGCATGGGATGCACCACATGGAGCTGTATGGGGAGTTAGGCACCCTGACCATGCCCGACCCAAATTTCTTTGGCGGTGACTTGAAAGTAGTTGTTGCTGATAAAAATAGAGATTCACCAGCTATTAATCATCCATTTGGACAACAGAATCAACAGCATGCAGACGGCCCCAAGGCTAATTATCGTGCAGCAGGACTAGCCGATATGGCCGCAGCGATAAGAGAAGATCGTCCACACCGATGTGGGCCAGATCTTGCCCATCATGTTATTGATGTACTCACATCAATTATAAAATCGAGTAGCTCAGGCAAAGTTATTACGATAGGCACAACGTGTGAGAGGCCTGCTGCCCTAGATGCTCAGCAAGCTAGGGCACTATTGGCTTTATAAAGGAGGTATCGAATGAAGGGTCCAGCAATTTTTTTAGCTCAGTTCATGTCTGATCAGGCTCCCTTTAACAGTCTCCCAAGTATAGCTAAGTGGGCTGGTGATTTAGGATATAAAGGAATTCAATTACCTACAATCGACCCAAACTATCTTGATTTAAAAACAGCAGCAGAGAGCAAGACTTACTGTGACGAGATCCGAGGTATATGCCTTGAAAGAGGTGTGGAAATAACTGAGCTGTCGACACACCTTCAAGGTCAACTAGTAGCAGTCCATCCGGCCTATGCGCCGCAGTTTGACGGTTTTGCGCCCGCCAAGGTCCGAGGAGATCCACTTCTGCAGTCACAGTGGGCCACGGATCAGTTAAAGTTAGCAGCTAAGGCTAGTGCAAATTTTGGGCTCAAGGCAAATGTATCCTTCTCTGGATCTTTGGCTTTCCCATACATATACCCATGGCCACAAAGACCACCTGGCCTTCTTGAGGAGGCATTTGAAGAGTTAGCGCGACGTTGGGAGCCGATATTTAATGCCCACGATGAGGTGGG
>CAXQZM010000080.1:0-8643 GCA_964228455.1 Alphaproteobacteria bacterium
TGCCATTGTTTCTGGCGGATCTCGAGGGATTGGCCGTGGAATTGCTCTAACTCTGGCCGCCGACGGTGCCGATATTGCTTTTTGCCATTTTCGAGACGATGACAAAGCAGCAGAAACCAAGGCAGCAATAGAGGCCATGGGTAGAAAGGCATTTGCGGCTGAGTGTGACGTCTCTTCCATCGCTGCAATAAAGTCGTTTTACAGCGAGGCCGTGGCTGCGCTCGGGAATGTTGATATTTTAGTAAATAATGCGGGGCACAACATCACCGAAAACTTTGAAGATATCAGTGAAGAAAGCTTTGAACGGATGTTGAATGTGCACGTTAAAGGAACGTTCTTCTTCACCCAGACTGTATATAAGGATATGAAAGCCCGCGGTGATGGTCGGATCATCAACATCACATCGCAGCTCGCATACAAAGGAGCTGGCACACTGACGCATTACTGCGCTGCGAAAGGGGCAAACGCTACCTTTACCCGTGCTTTGGCTCTCGAATGCGCTGGAACCGGGGTGTTGGTGAATTCGGTTGCTCCAGGTGTCACTAACACTGATCTTTTAACTCCACTAGCGGACGAGTTATTGGATACGCTGAAGGCAGCGATTCCGTTGAATCGGTTTGCAGAGGTTGATGAAATTGCACCTGCGGTCGCGCTTCTAGCGTCGCCTGAGGGGAGCTTTTTCCACGGCACATGTATTTCGCCAAATGGCGGTGAAGTAATGCTCTAAGCCTAATTATTGGCTTTGATCTAGCCTGAAGTCTGTAAGAACTAGCGTTATTATAATGATTGAAGGCGCAGGCTTGCTGTTTCCTCGCTGAAAATGCGTTGCGGCAGCAGGCAATAACGGCAGAGAAAGATGACCTCTTTTTCTGGCTTAACAATTCCTAGGGAGGAAAAAATGAAACAACGTTTAAGACACTACATTATGCCGTTGGCGGTCACTTTAGGTGCAGCGTCAACAGCAAGCGGTGACCAGTGGAGCGATCAGTTTCCACACATCGCTAACACAGGGGACATTGCCGGTGAATGCTCATATGAGTCCATGTCACAAAAAGACTACAGCGGCAGAACGCTGACAATCAATACACACGCTGTTCCAGTGATGGGTGAGCCCACTGCACTTCATGCTGAAAGCTTTGCGGCTCTGACTGGCGCTACTGTTGACGTGATACACACGCCAGCCGGTGATCTCTACTCAAAAGCAATGATTCCATTCCAAGCGGGTCAAGCGCCGTACGATATCGTATTTGGTTTCTCGAACTTTATTCGCGATTGGCTCCCTTACCTAGAGCCGGTTCCTGAATACTACGTAAACATGAGGCAAATGCAGGACGTTACACAGTCGCATATCGACGTGAACTCCTGGGACGGACAGATGGTTCAGTTTCCAATTGATGGCGACCGGCATTACCTGAAGTACCGTAAAGACGTGATCGATAACCCAGAGATGCAAGCGAAGTACCTTGCAGATACAGGCAATGAGCTTCGCGTGCCTCAAACGTGGAAGGAGTATGCTGAAATGGCATCGTACTTCAATGGCTGGGACTGGGATAACGACGGTGAGCTTGAGTATGGCTCAGCAGAGGTAATGAAAAAAGATGACCTAATGTATGCTGCTTTCTTCAGTCGGTCAGTTGCTTACTCTAAAAATCCTCGCACTGAGGGTGGTTTTTTCTTTGATCTTGAAACAATGGAGCCGTTAATTAACAATCCTGGATTTGTTGAGGCGCTAACGGACTGGGTCGAAGCAACGAGCTATGTTCCACCAGGTGGTATCAACTTTGGTCTAGGTGATGAGATCAACTCTTTCGGTGGTGGACAAACTTTGTTCAGCTTCTCTTGGGACGATGCGTTTGTCGCTGCAATGGAAGATACAAGTCCCATTAAAAACCAAGTAGGTGTTGCACCGCTGCCTGGAGCAGATCGTGTTTGGAACCGTGATACAGGTGCCTGGGATGATACCTACAACCAAGCTCCCTATATTGTTTGGGGTTGGACAGCAGCAGTTGCTAAGAAGTCAAAAAATCACGAAATGGCATTTGATTACCTTTGCTTCTTTGCGAATGATGCGAACCACCAGGCTGATATTGCAATCGGACGTTTTGGTGTGAACCCATTTAAAAAGTCTGACTTCGTTCCTGAAATCTATGTGGAGCGTCAGGGCTGGGATCCGCAAATCGCTCAAGAATACTCCGAAACTCTCTTGGACATGGAAGAAGGCAGCACCAATAGGGTGTTCCCATTGCGTGTTCCTGGGGTCTTCGAGTTCACAAGTGCAGTTGCAACTGGAACTTCAAAAGCACTTGCGGGACAGTTGAGCCCTCAAGAGGCTTTGGATGAAGTAGCAGCAGAGTGGGAAGCTATCCTTGACCGCGTAGGTCGCGATAATGTTCGTGATGCTTATGCTATAGGTGTAGCGCTCGAAGATAATCTGCGCTAATTTTATAGTAAGATGGCCGTAGACAAACTGCGGCCATCTACCTTTCTAGGAGTATATAATGCGCTTCGGTCACAAGTACGCTTTTCTTTTGCCAGGACTTTTGGTCCTAATCGCAATTTTGATTTTCCCGATACTATTCACAGTCCGTCTCAGCCTATCGGGTTGGAACAGCTACAACCCAAATTTAGATTTTGTCGGGATCAAAAACTATATCAGATTGTTTACTAGTGATGCGCGTTTTTGGGAGGCCTTCTTTAGGCTAAGCTTCTTCTCCTTCACGACCGTATTCTTGCAGTATGTTCTAGGCTTTGGTTTAGCGCTTCTTGTTTGGAAAGACATACTATTCAAGCGGTTTTTCCGAGTGCTATTTCTCATTCCAATGATGACAACGCCGGTTATTATGACCGTTATCTGGAAGACAGTGTTTCACGAGTCACTGGGGCCGGTTAACGATCTACTATCATATGTGGGGGTCTCATATAATTGGTTGAGTGATCCGGTCGTTTCTAAGTTCACAGTAATCATCGTTGAGGTTTGGCAGTGGACCCCGTTCATGTTCTTACTGTTACTAGCAGGCCTTCTGTCGTTGCCGAAAGAAGCGTTTTTAGCAGCCTCTATTGACGGTGCAGGGCCCATTAGGAAATTTATCTACGTTACGTTTCCACTCATGGCTCCAATCTCCATCGGGGCAATCATCATTCGCCTCATCGAGGCTTCGAAGATTATGGATACCATTTATGTCCTTACCTCTGGTGGTCCTGGAACATCGACTGAAACAACGAGTTTTTATATCTTCATTAAAGGATTGCGTGAGTTCCAATTTGGTTACGCCGCTGCAATGTCCTTTACCTACCTTATAATCATGATCATCAGTCTTACGGTAATAGTAAATGTCTTAGTGCGTGTCTTCAATGGGAGGAACAGCTAATGCGCTCGTTTTACACCACTCTTAAGTACCTCGCGGTAACCCTTTGGACAATTTTTGTAATAGGTCCGTTTCTTTGGGCATTAAGTACCTCATTTAAAGACTTTAATTCGGTCACTTCCGGCGCAAAGTACATTCCATGGGCGCAGTTCGAGCCGACCTTAGATGGCTGGAGAGTGCTCACCAAGACGTCTGCACAAGGCGGCGTTGACATTATAGAGCCATTTTTTAACAGTCTAACCGTTACCGGATTAGCGAGCCTCATAAGTATTGTACTCGGTACATTGGCGGCGTACGCGCTCTCTCGTTATCAGTTCAAATTTGGTTTTGTGAAGAATAATGACATTACGTTTTTCTTCATTTCCCAACGCATAATGCCTCCGGTTGTCCTGGCTCTGCCTTTCTTTATCTTGCTTAGTAATTTCGGCCTTTTGGACAGTATTTTGGGACTAATTATTGTCTACATCGTCCTACTAATGCCGATCGCTGTTTGGATCATGGTTGATTTCTTCAACAAAGTACCCCGTGAGATCGACGAAACAGCTCTTGTCGACGGTTGCAACCCTTTTGAGGCCTTCTTTCAAGTAGTGCTCCCTAACTCCATTCCTGGTCTTGTCGTAGCAGGTATGTTCTGTCTCATTTTTGGATGGACGGACTTTTTCTTCTCATTTTTTCTAACATTTACCGAGGTTCAGTTGCTCCCTGTTAGAATAGTTGCCCTTAACTCCTCTATCACTCCTTGGTGGAGTCTTTCAGCAGCAGCTCTGGTGTCAGTCGCCCCATTGTTACTCGTTGCATTTATTGTGGAACGATTCCTTTCCAAGGGTAACTTGTCGGGAGCGCTTAAGTAATATCATGTTAGTTACCAATAACCTTTCACTTAAAGTTGGCGATGAGAATCACCTGGTTGATATCTCCGTTGAGTTCAAGCGAGGCGGGCTCTATACGATCCTAGGTCGGACGCTTGCTGGAAAAACTACGCTCCTTAAGTCAATCGCTGGGCTTATAACACCTGACTCTGGGAATATAACTCTCGACGGCGAAGACTATTCCAGTCAACCAGTATGGCACAGAAACGTTGCTATGGTATATCAGCAATTCATCAATTATCCTCACCTTACGGTGCATGATAACATCGCGTTTCCTTTGAAAAAGCAGAGATTGCCCAAAGCGGAAATAGAGCAGCGCGTCTCCACTGCCATCGGTCAAGTTGGGCTTAAAGGTTTCGAAAGTCGTAAAATACAAGAATTGTCTGGCGGACAGCAACAGCGTGTTGCTCTGGCACGATCGCTTGCTAAGGCATCCGAAATTCTTTTACTTGATGAGCCCTTAGTTAATTTGGACTACAAGTTGCGAGAGCAACTTCGTGAAGAACTTAAAGGTTTGATCACACAGGAATTTAATGCGCAAGGAATTGTAATTTATTCGTCAACAGATCCTCTTGAAGCTATGCAGCTAGGTGGAGAGTTGATTGTTATGGATGAGGGTCGGGTATTACAGCAAGGCTCGGCAAAATATGTTTTCGAACACCCTGCCACCACTCGAGTAGCTGAAATCACAAATGACCCTAGCATGAACCTCTGGCAAGCACGCAAGGTCACGAAGCGCTTGGCGATCGATGACGGAATTGATCTCACGGTTCCAAAACATTTATCAAAATTAGAACAGGGGGCCTGCACAGTTGGCTTTCGAGCTAACGATGTCACCATTGATCAAGCTGGGTTAAATTTTGAAGTAGAGCTATCTGAGGTTAGTGGTTCGGAGACAATTCTTCATTTGGTTCGCGATCAAACACGGATGATAGCGAGAGTTGAGGGTGTTCTAGATGTGGGTATAGGCGATCGTTTGCCGGTTAGTATTGCCGAGGCTAAACTATATGCCTTCTCATCAGACGGAAATCTTCTGACGTCACCTTATGCGGAGAAAAGCTAATGGCTCGTATTGAATTAACAGGAGTGTCTCATAGTTACGGAGCTCTCGAGGCTTTGCAAAAGTTTGATCTAACTTGGGAAGACGGGGGACGGTACGCTATTCTGGGCCCGTCTGGTTGCGGCAAGACAACAATGCTAAACATCATGTCAGGCATTATTCAGCCAACAAATGGAACTATTTCCTTCGATGGCCAAGATGTGACTGCGCTAGAAACAGCTGATCGGAACATAGCACAGGTGTTCCAGTTTCCTGTGATCTACAACACTATGCGCGTATGGGATAATCTAGCATTTCCACTAGTTTGTCGCGATACACCAAAGAAGGAAATAAAGGCAAAAGTAGAGGAGGTCGCTGATACGCTTAGTTTAACTGAGCTTTTGGATAAGCCTGCCAATCGACTAACTGCAGATCAGAAACAGCTTATATCTTTAGGACGAGGGTTAGTTAGAGATGATGTTGCGGCAGTTCTTATGGATGAGCCGCTGACCGTTATTGATCCTGACCTCAAGTTTCGCCTGCGAAGAAAGCTAAAGGAAATCAACGAGAAATATCGCACCACGCTGATATACGTCACCCATGATCAGAATGAAGCTATGACTTTCGCACAAAAAATTATGGTAATGGATGCAGGAAAAATTGTGCAAATGGGAACTCCCAGTGAGCTATTTGATAAACCTAGTACTACCTTTGTTGGGTATTTTATTGGTGCTCCTGCTATGAATCTTTTTGAGGCAAAAGTTATTGGAGAGCATAAGGTCGAGCTAGATGGTCATCAAATAATTGTTGAACCCTCTCTATCTAAATTGAATGCGGGTAGCCTCAGACTGGGGGTCCGTGCTGAAAATATGAAGCTACTTAATAAGAAGCCTAAAGCCGGTAGCAACTCATTACCTATTCAGGTCAATCGTGTAGATGATTTTGGAAACTATAAGCTGGTCGTAGGGAGCTGCTGTGGTTCAGACGTTAAGGTAAAGGTGGATAGGGACCAAGAGCTGGGAAGTGGTTCGCACTTTGTTTCATTCGACAGTAATAAAGCCTGCGTCTACATGAACGAGTATATAGTAAATTAAGATTAATTTATCTGCGATCATAGAATATCGCTAAACGGCAATAAAGCCTGCTGGTTAGAATAGTCTCTCTGCAGGCTTTATTTTGTTAGATCCTCTTTATTTGTGGGATTATGAGCAACCAGTTGTAGTCCCGCAGGTTACACATTTGAGGCATGTTCCATTGCGGACTAAGGTCATATGCCCACAACTGCTGCACGCCTCGCCTTCGTAGCCTTGTTGCCTTGCCATCTCTCGAAGCTGGTCCGCTTCAATACTGGGGTCTGATTCCGCTGCAACATCCTCAATAACTTCCTCTTCAAGGTCTGAGTTTGCTAGCATATCGATAGCGGCAGCACCTTCTGTTGCTGCCGCTGGGGCAGTTGCCTGTCCTCCATCGTAAACTTTTAAACGGTTTCTTACGAACCCTTTAGATGCATAAGTTGCGGCTACCCGAGCGGCCGTTTGAGTGTCGGGGTTAGTATGTAGCGCAGAATCACCTGAAGTGCCACGACCAATGGTATCAGTCATAAGATCTTTAGGTTCCACATGCGCGAGATCATTTCGCCCTAAATAGGATACAGCGAGCTCCCGGAATATGTAATCCAGCACCGAGGTAGACATTTTAATAGCATCGTTACCTTCGACCATTCCCGATGGATCAAATCTTGTGAAAGTGTATGCATCCACATACTCTTCTAGTGGCACTCCGTATTGGAGTCCGAGTGAGATCGCGATAGCAAAGTTGTTCATAAGGCTTCTGAAGGCTTGTCCTTCTTTATGCATATCAACAAAGATTTCACCTAAAGCGCCATCATCAAACTCACCAGTACGTAGATATACTTTGTGACCACCTACGCGGGCTTTCTGGGTATATCCTTTTCTCCGAGCAGGAAGAGGTTTTCTCTCCATGTCCCGCTCCACATGAACAATTCTTTCAACGATTTTTTCAGTCAATGCTGCTGCTTTAGCTGCAGGAGTTTTTTCAGAAAAGTCCTCTTCATTATCATTTGTAGCAAGCAAGGATGCATTCAGTGGTTGACTGAGTTTCGAACCATCGCGGTAAAGGGCATTGGCTTTTAGTCCTAATCGCCATGATAGAAGGTAGGCATCCTTGCAGTCTTCTACTGTAGCCTTGTTAGGCATATTAATCGTCTTCGAAATTGCGCCAGACACAAATGGCTGTGCGGCTGCCATCATCCGAATGTGGCTCTCGACTGATAGAGCTCGTGTGCCCTTAGCGCCGCATGGGTTGGCGCAGTCAAACACATGGAGGTGCTCCTCTTTGAGGTGAGGGGCGCCTTCCAAGGTCATGGTACCACATAAATATTCATTGGCTGCTTCAATTTCGTCAGTCGAAAAACCAATGTGCTTTAAAAGATCAAATCCCGGAGAGTTCAATTGGGCGTCGGTGCAACCTAAGGTGTTTTTACAGAACTCATCACCAAGTGAGAAACGGTTAAAGACAAAATTAATTTGAAAGGCAGTTGGAAGTTGTTCCTCAATGGATGTTAACTGAGCATCTCCAAACCCTTTATCAGACAGAGATTGCAAATTTATGAAAGGTGAGGAAGTCAAAGATGGCTGCCCGACAGCGTAATTTACAATTTCCGGTATCTCATTATCCGAATAACCCAAGCGCTTAAGAGCTCGTGGAACAGTTTGGTTTATAATTTTAAAATAGCCGCCACCCGCAAGTTTTTTGAATTTAACGAGTGCAAAGTCCGGCTCAATGCCGGTCGTATCACAATCCATGACAAGGCCAATGGTGCCAGTGGGAGCGATGCATGTTGCTTGAGCATTACGATATCCGTGAGCCTCACCTAATTCGACGGCTTCGTCCCAAGCATCTTTAGCTGCATCTACTAGGCCTGTTACAGGGCACTCAATCGGCAAAAGTGGAACAGGGTTAATTGACAACCCTTCGTAGCCGCTAGCTTCGCCATACGCTGCACGGCGGTGGTTTCGCATGACTTTGAGCATTGAAGCAGAGTTTTCTTCATACTTTGGGAACGGTCCAACTTCAGCTGCCATTTGTGCTGAAGTAGCATAGGAAACTCCCGTCATTAGAGCCGATAGCGCTCCGCAGATACTGCGGCCTTCTACACTATCGTAGCCAATACCTAATGACATCAGTAGCGAACCCACGTTGGCATATCCAAGTCCTAGTGTTCGGAAGTCGTAAGATCGTTGGGCAATTTCTTTTGACGGAAACTGAGCCATTAAGACTGAGGTCTCTAAGGCAATTGTCCATAAACGGCAGGCATGAGTGTAGGTTTCGATATTGAAAGTGTCATCAT
>CAXQZM010000081.1:0-9739 GCA_964228455.1 Alphaproteobacteria bacterium
GTAAGTTGAAGCCGTGCATATTTGAATACATCTACCTAGCGCGGCCAGATTCTCGCTTGTCTGGCATTTCTGTGTATGAGTTCCAGCGCGCCTGTGGGCGTAAGCTTGCGCGTCAACTTAATCAAACTTCCTGGGATATAGATGTAGTTGTTCCTGTTCCTGACGGGGCGCGGCCTGCAGCAATGGAAGTAGCCCGGCGCATGGGCATAGACTATGGCGAAGGCCTTATAAAAAATCGGTATGTGGGACGAACCTTTATCATGCCGGATCAACAAGCACGCGAAAGATCGGTGAAAAGAAAGCTGAATGCAAATCCTGCTGTATTGAAGGGAAGGAAAATTTTGCTCATTGATGACTCTATCGTTCGTGGAACCACCATGCGCAAAATTGTAGATCTTTGTCGTGAAGCTGGCGCTTCCAAAGTATACGTTGCCTCCGCCTCGCCGCCCGTACGGCACCCTAATGTCTATGGTGTAGACCTCCCATCCCGCGATGAATTTGTTGCGGCAGATCTTCCCGTCGATGCAATATGTGAAGAGCTGTGTGCAGATGGCCTTATTTATCAAACGCTCTCAGATCTCCGAGCTTGTGGCACAGAACTTAATCCAGAGGTTGATGACTTTGAAGACTCCGTGTTCTCAGGCAACTATGTCGCGGGAAGCTTATCAGATAATTACCTGGAGGCCTTGGCCAAAGGCAGAGGCGCAGGCAGAGGTGTGCAACGCCGACTTCCACTTACCACAACCGTTGAGATTTGACATATGAACGATTTCTTCACTGAAACTGCACTCTACTTTGGGTTTGATAACTTCGAATCTCTCACACTTTATCTCGGGTGGAGCCTTGGACAAGTCTCGCTCACCATATTTTTAGCATGGATCGCAAGACGCATATTGGTTCGGTCTATTGTAGGTGCAATGGAGAGGTCAAACTTCCCTGATGCAACGGTCAGGGGCGTAATTCGTCTCTTACTTAACTGGGGTGTAGTAATAATTGCATCGTATTACGTGATGCTGGCAATTGGCATACAGACCACCGCATTCCTTGGCATCCTGACCGGATCAGCGCTTGCCATAGGGCTTGCAATGCAAGGCACGCTTTCAAACGTTGCATCTGGCATGATGCTCCTAATCCTGCGGCCATTTGCGGTTGGAGAATACATTTCAGGGGCAGGCCACGATGGAACGGTCATTTCACTAGGAATCTTTTACACAACGATAGACACTATTGAGCAGTATAGGATATCCATTCCAAACAGTGCACTTTTTGGAAGTCCAATTACTAATTACTCTCGTAACCCCGTAATGACGGGACGCCTTGTGGTTGGCGTGGCATACGACAGCGATCTTGATTCAGTTCAAGAGGTGTTGATCAAGGCGGGAAAAGACGTCGAGGGCGTTTTAGATGACCCTGCCCCTCGCATCTTTGTGCAAAATCTAGCAGCAAGCTCAGTAGATCTAGAGATTAGGTTTAGCGCTAATGGTGAGGATATTTGGGCGGCAAGTCGAGCTTATCGAAAAGCGGCAAAAGAGGCACTAGACAAAGCTGGAATTGAGATACCATTCCCTCAACAAACTGTTCATTACCGGCCCAAAGCGAAAGATGACTAATCTTCATCTGGCACCCTGGGACCAAAAAGGTATTTTCCATCAAGAACAACTTATAGAATCGCCACATTGTGATGCTTTCGATCACGTAAATAATGCAATCTATGTGATGTGGCAGGATCAAATTGCTTGGGCGCATTCTGCAGCTTTGGGCTGGCCAATTTCAAAAATTATAGAACTTGGGGTGGGCTGGGTTGTTCAAGAAAACCATTGCACATACAGTGCTCCAGTTAAGCTCAATGAAACACTTTTGCTTGGCACCTGGTTGATAAGTAACGACCAGAAAATGCGGTGTGTAAGAGGCTTCCAATTCATAAGAACAAAGGATCAAAAGACGGTCTTCAGAGGCAAAATAACCTACGTTACTTTTGACCTGGTAAGACAGAAAGTGAAAAGGATGCCAGAAAGCCTTAGAAGTGCTTTTCAGCCGACCTGAGGTTGCGCGCACCGAAGCATATGCCAGCCCGCGCCCCGGGAACGTCCAGCGACTTACTACCTCAAATTTTCAATTTTCGTACCCGGATCACGAAGTGTCCAGCGAGACAATTTCAAAGCAGGCCAGATCCAAGCCAGAGATAAAGTTAAATACAACAGCCACCTTAACAAGTTACCTTCTGGCACCCTTTCAATCAGCCAAACCACACCGCTAATATAGGCCGCGCCCAGGACAACCATAATAAATCCCGCTAAGGCTGTACGCCATCTCACCATGAAAAACCCTTTCCTAAAGAGCAAGATGCGTCCAGGGGACAGAAATGCAAGTCTTTAATCGTCTTATCTGGCACCAACCTTATGCTTTGCTTACCCTAACCATAATGTTTTGGTGTGGTAACTTTGTAGTTGGAGAATACACAACTAAGGTTACTGAACATCCCGTACCTCCAATTCAATTAGCATTTGTGAGATGGGTTTGTGCTGCAATTATCCTGTTTCCATTAGCAGCTCGAAGCTTGTGGACCGAACGCAAAGAAATTTTTCAGCATTTCCCAGCAATTTGGATTATTGGGGTAAGCGCCTACAGTTTTTACAATACGTGCATATATTTGGCACTGTCATACGATGGTTCCAATGCAACTTCCCTCGCAACTCTACAAACCATTTTTCCAGCTGTAGTAGCTTGCCTTGGATTTATAATATTCGGCGTGAGAATTAACCTCTCAAATACCACGGGCATTATATTGGCTGTGCTTGGTGGCACGGTTGCTACTAGCCAGGGCGATCTGTTTGCTGCGCTCAAGATTCAAATCGGTATGGCGGAACGATGGGCGTTTCTAGCTGTTCTATCTTACGCGCTCTATACCGTACTTTTAAGACTGCGCCCCAACAACGTATCCTCAGTTCCATTTTTATGGATGCTAATTATTTCAGGACTGACATTACTAACACCATGGTGGGCATGGGACACATTTGCAAATGGTAATCAATTTCCGTTTAGTGGAGAGATTGTTTGGGCATTAATCTACCTTGCAATATTTCCGTCTCTTATATCCGCTTTATGTTATAACAGAGCGGTTCAATTGATAGGCCCAGGTGCCCCTTCGTTATCAATAAACCTCATGCCCTTCGGAATTGCGATCCTTTTCTGGATATCGCCTCTCCCATCTCAACTAGCATGGTATCATCTCTTATCTCTGGCAATGATTTTTCCCGGAATTTGGCTAATTCGCAAATCTTGAAGTTAATAAAGATAATTAGCTCAACGAGCGCATCCCATCAGTCAAACCCTGAAGGGTTAGCGGAAACATACGACCATGAACCAGATCCTGGATCATAGATATAGACTGATAGTAGGGCCAAGATTTCTCCGGCTGCGGATTTAACCAAGCAACATGAGGATACGCCCCGGTCAGTCTTCTAATCCAATCAGCACCCGGTTCTGAATTGAAATGCTCAACTGAGCCACCTTTCATGATCACCTCATAAGGCGACATGGTCGCGTCACCTACGAAGATAATACGGTGGTCTGGCCCGTATGTGCGGATCATTTCTTGCGTAGATATGCTCGTTTGTTGACGACGACGATTATCAGTCCACAATTGCTCATAGACGCAGTTATGAAAGTAAAAAAAACTTAGATCACGAAACTCAGATCTGGCTGCAGCAAAAAGCTGTTCAACCTGAAGCACGTGATCATCCATTGACCCCCCAATATCGAGGAGCAAAATAACGCGAACGGCGTTACGTCGCTCAGCCCTCATTTTCAAGTGAAGATAGCCTGCATTTTTACCGGTGGCATCGATCGTGCCCTGAAGGTCTAATTCATCTGCCACGCCTTGTCGTGCAAACGCTCTGAGCCGCCGCAAGGCCACTTTCATATTCCGCGTTCCAACTTCAGTGTTGGGATCAAGATCTTTAAAGGTTCGCTTTTCCCAAACCTTCACCGCCTTGCGATGTCGGCTCTCAGCTTGCCCAATGCGAACGCCCTCTGGATTATAGCCATATGCTCCGAAAGGGGAAGTCCCAGCGGTCCCAATCCATTTAGACCCGCCTTGATGCCGTTTCTCTTGCTCCTCAATACGCTTTTTTAGAGTTTCGAGAAGCTTATCAAAACCACCCAATGCCTCTACCTCAGCCATCTCTTCTGAAGTTAAGTGCTTCTCTGCTAATCTCTTCAACCAATCATTAGGTATGCCCTGCTCATCCAGGCTTGCTTCAACAGTTATCCCGTCCCAAAAAGCGGCAAAGGCCCGATCGAAACGATCGAAATGGGTTTCGTTTTTGACAAGACATGCTTTAGAAAATTGGTAAAACTCATCGACCGAACCATGAGCTACCCCTGCCTCTAATCCTCTCAGCAAATCGAGGTATTCTCTCGTAGTTGCTCGGACATCAAAAGCCCGAAGTGTTTCAAGAAATTTTACAAGCACAGGTTTTCCATCGCAGCACAGAGCATTTCTACATCAAGCTCTGTTGTATACCGCCCAATGCTAAGCCTTATCGAACTAGCAGCTTGCTGATGTGAAAGACCCATAGCAGAGAGTACAAAAGATGGCTCCAAGTCCTCTGCGCTGCATGATGAACCACGAGAAAACTCAAACTGCCGAAAACCATCGCGCAACTGGGCCTGCGTCATACCCTCGAATCTAAGATTTAAATTACCTGGAACTCTTTGCTCTTCATGACCGTTTAGATGCACACTCGGCAGGCGACTGACAACTTCCAAAACTCGATCACGAAGTTTCCAAATTCTGGTTAGGTCATCCTCGAGGTAATCTGCCGCCAGCTCCGCTGCCTTCCCGAATCCTGCAATCAATGGCAATGGCAAACTCCCTGATCGCAATCCACGTTCTTGACCACCTCCGTGAATTAGAGGCTGGAGATGCGCCTTTGGACGCCGCCTTACATATAAAGCGCCGATGCCCATGGGCCCATAAGCCTTGTGAGCCGAAAAAGACGCAAGGGCGATGGGCAGGCTTTCCAAATTAACTGGGATTTTCCCCAAAGCTTGCGCCATATCACAGTGAAAGAGAGCCCCATTTCGCTCTGCAATTTCACCAATTCTTGACAAATTTTGAATAACCCCAATTTCGTTATGGACCGCCATAGCAGAGATCATCCCTACCCGGTGATCCATGACCTTTTCCAATTCGCTTATGTTAATTAGGCCATCGCGTTGTACTGGCAAAATCTCCGCTTTAGCTCCAAATTCTTCACAAGCTTGAACAGAGGCTGTCACGCACTTATGCTCGGTCGAAAAAGTTAAAACTCTAGGTCGGTTTTTCTTTACCTGAAGCGCCATAGCTCCTTTAATCGCGAGGTTATTAGCTTCTGTTGCACCTGAAGTAAAAATCAAGTTTCGTGGCTCTGTTCCAACAGCGGAAGCAAGCTGTATACGAGAAATATTAACTAATTTTGAAGCCGCCCGCCCACGCCTGGTATCTGATGCTGAAGGATTACCAAATTGAGCTTGGTAAAGCGGCGCCATTACTTCCCATACCTCAGGAGCTAGTTGAGTAGTCGCCTGATTATCAAAGTAAATCAAGAACAAATATCCCTATATGCGTCCAGCGCGAGATCAACCTCCGCCTTGGTAGTTTCTCGTCCAAGAGAAAAACGCAAACTAGAGCGTGCAAAATCTGCGTTTATTCCCATAGCCTGGAGAACATGAGATCCCCCAACTCTTCCTGATGAACAAGCAGAACCAGATGAAAGAGCCACGCCTGCTAAATCAAATTTCATAAGCAGTATTTCGGACGACATTCCTGGGTTAATAACACATGTGGTATTTGGCAGACGCCTCTCATCCTGACCAACAATAATTGATTTTGGATTAATCGCATTGAGCCCTCTCTCGAGATGCTCTCTTAAAACTATCAAATGATCCATGTCTTCGGTCAACTCACACGCTAAGCCAAAGCCAGCAATACCAGCGACATTTTCTGTGCCCGCTCTTCTTCGACGTTCTTGTCCTCCTCCACGAATTATAGGCTGCAAATCAAACCCGGGCCGCGTAACTAACGCGCCTACACCTTGCGGCCCCCCCATTTTATGTGAGGATAATGCTAGGCTATCACACCCCCACGCTTTGAAATCGATTGGAAACTTGCCAGCTGCTTGAACCGCATCAATATGAAAGTGAATTTTTGGATTATTAACTTTAGCCGAAATGATAAGCTGCGAAATAGTCTCAATATCGGGTATAATGCCAGTTTCATTATTCGCTGCCATTATAGCCACAAGTATTGGTCCGCTATTAGAATAAAGCAAATTGTTCAAAGATTCTATGCACACCACACCACTCGATTTCAAGGGTATCGGAATGCCAGGCCGCGAATTCAAGACAGCGTCATGCTCACTATCGGGTCGCAAAAATAGGGCTGATGCGAATTGAGCAATCAATGTAGCATGAGCCTCTGTAGCGGAACCAAAAAAAGTGACATCGCGCGCTCGAGCATTTGCTAGTTTTGCCACTTGGGATCGCGCTGTTTCTACCCGTCCCCGAGCTTGGCGCCCCACCCCGTAAACAGCGCTCGGATTGCCTCCCTCTCGCATAACTCGAGCAACGAGTTCGATTACGGACTTGTAAGGTGGCGTGGTCGCGTTATGGTCTAGATAAGCAGTAGCCACTGATTATGGAGCCAGACGGTTGTCCGTCTCCTTTTCTGCATCAGTCGCATTGAGTGTTGGAGATTTCTCCAAAGCAGCCTCAAGCGCGTTTATTCTAGCCTTCATCATTCCAAGTTGCGCTCGTAAATTTGTAGGCGTATCCATGAGATCCTCAAAATCACCTTCAACGGGAATACCGTAGGCGACGAACGGAGCTTTCCCTTTCTCATCAATCGAGGCTTTGTGATAAAGCGCGCGAGCGGGAATACCTGCTACAGTAGTCTGAGCAGGAACATCACGTGTAACGACCGAGTTTGCGCCAATTCGCGCGCAAGAATGGACTGTTAATGGTCCTAGCACTTGCGCGCCTGATCCAATTATTACGTTATCGTGAATTGTTGGATGCCTCTTCTTTCCCCGCTGACTATCAGTATTCTCCGACGGGCTAACGCCTCCGAGGGTAACGCCGTGATAAAGCGTAACCCCATCACCAATCTCGGCGAATTCGCCTATTACAACACCCATCCCGTGGTCGATAAAAAAACGCCTGCCGATCTTCGCTCCTGGATGGATTTCAATTCCAGTCCAAAACCTTGCCCATTGTGAAATATATCGAGCAAGCCAATACCATTTTCGGCTCCAAAGCCAATGGCTCAAGCGATGATAACGCACTGCATGAAAGCTGGGATATGAGGTAATCACTTCCAGACGAGATCTAGCAGCGGGGTCGCGCTCTAGAATGCTGTCTATTTCTTCAATCAGGTGCTTAAACATGCTCGTGCTTGCCTCTCATGGCACACATGTAGGCATTTTGTTATAATTCGCAAATCCCTTTACCTCAGAAACCTTTGATTTTCCAATCAACCCAGACTAAATGCCCCCTTCGTTTAGCCCCTGCAAAGAAGATCTATAATGCCTGAAATTATCATTCCTGGCCCAGTTGGCCGTATTGAGGCCATGTACAAACATAACAATGAGGAAGCTGCCCCCATTGCTCTTATGCTCCACCCTCACCCAATATATGGCGGTACAATGAACAATAAAGTTGTTTACTCAATGTACCACACATTCGCGGAAGCTGGATTCAACGTCTTACGTTTCAATTTTCGCGGTGTTGGGAACTCTCAAGGTGAGTATGATAAAGGCGAAGGCGAGCTTGAAGATGCAACAGCAGCGCTCGAGTGGCTGCAAGCAAATAACCCACGAGCGAGGGCTTGTTGGGTTGGAGGGTTTTCATTCGGCGCGTGGATAGGAATGCAACTTTTGATGCGTCGTCCAGAAGTCACCAGCTTCGTATCTATTGCGCCACCCGCAAATATGTATGACTTTTCTTTTCTTGCGCCCTGTCCTACCTCGGGGCTGATGGTCCACGGAACTAATGATCAAGTTGCTCCGCTGGTTGAAACTCAAAAACTTGTTGAGCGTCTTCACATGCAGAAGGGTATCCATATCGAACTGGATGAAGTTAATGGGGCCAACCATTACTTCCAAGGCCAAATTGATCACCTTGATTCCGCCGTTGCATCATATCTGAGCCAGCATGCAGACTACAGCAACCTCGAAGGAGACGTAGCGCCAGCCTTAACCATCCTTAAAGAACGCCCGGTGGCAACTATTGAAGCCCCTATAGCCAAGCCAGACACAAATTTAGAAGATCTTGACTTAGATAGTCTCTAATTTCCAACCTTTATGTCCAACAAACGTCCATCATCCTTTAAGTCAGAATTTCTAACCCGCCTCAATGAGCGCGGTTATATAAAGGATTGCACGGATTACGCAGGCCTCGATCACGAGTTGATCACAAAAGGCGACGAGGCAGCAGCATATATTGGCTTCGATGCGACAGCGAGCAGCCTTCACGTGGGAAGCCTTATACAAATAATGCTTCTACACCATTTTGAGGCATCGGGACACCGGCCAATATCGCTCATGGGCGGAGGCACAACAAAAATTGGAGACCCCTCCGGTCGAGATGAAACTAGGCAAATGCTGACTCCGGATCTGATAGATCAGAATATAGAGGGTATTCTGCGGCCCTTTAACCGGCTCTTAAACTATGCTGACCGAGCTATTTTCGCTAATAATGCAGACTGGCTCGATAAACTTAGTTATATCCAATTGCTTAGGGATGTTGGCCCTCATTTTACACTGAATCGAATGCTCACATTTGAAGCCGTAAAATCTCGATTAGATCGTGAGCAAGCGCTTACGTTCCTTGAGTTCAACTATATGATCCTGCAAGCTTACGACTTCTCAGAATTAAATAGTCTACATGGCTGCACGTTGCAAATGGGTGGGTCTGACCAGTGGGGCAACATCGTTGCAGGTGTGGAGTTAGGTCGTCGAACAAGCGGCGTTCAACTTTTTGGGCTCACCGTGCCCTTGCTGACAACAGCTTCTGGTGCGAAAATGGGAAAGTCAGTTGGAGGCGCAGTTTGGTTAAATGAGGATAGGTTATCTAATTTCGACTTCTATCAGTATTGGAGAAATACAGAAGATGCCGATGTTGGTCGCTTTTTAAAACTGTTTACTTTGCTCCCTTTAGCTGAAGTGAAAAAGTTGGAAACACTAAGGGACCAAGAGCTTAACGAGGCGAAGGCGATATTAGCATATGAAGTTACAAAGTTAGTTCGCGGGCAAGAGGCTTCGGACGCAGCTCGGGCGGCCGCAGAAGCCCAATTTTCTGGCGTGGGTAGCATCAGCAGTCTACCCGCTAAGGATTTAGCTATACCACCGCAAGGATTCGCGATTGACTTGTTCTCAGCTGGATTTGAGCTCTCAAAATCTGAGGCGAGACGACTAATACAAGGCGGGGGTGCAAAGATTAATGATATAAAAGTTGAAAACCTTGAAGCAACTTATAGTTTCAAGGATCTAGTCCATGATGGATCATTAAAGGTATCCTTGGGAAAGAAAAAGCATCTGCTGGTTAAATTCACCTAAAGATTATTGGACTCTATATCGTCGACAATTGAACGGAAAATCCCTGGCTGCAGGATAGATAGAGCATCAACTCGGAAAGCAAGATTTTCAAAAGGTCCAAAAAATTCAAACTGTGAGGCGATTATACCTTGCCCATCTGAACC
>CAXQZM010000082.1:0-27565 GCA_964228455.1 Alphaproteobacteria bacterium
GGCCAGAGTTAGAGCAATTCCACGGCCAATCCCTCGAGATCCGCCAGAAACAATGGCAACTTTTCCTGAAAGCCTTCCACTAGACATAATATACCTCCCATGTTGTTGTCCCCTCTACGTGGTCCAACGCCCTCGCGGGACAACGCAAAATTTTGTTCAAGTTTGGAGCAGATGAGGACAAAATTGTTCATTTTCTGAACAAAATCTTTCTTCAGGGGAAAATCAGACTATTTTAAGAGACAACCAAGCTAAGGGGGAGCGAAGAGTAGTGGAAGATGCAATTGCGCTGAGCAAGACTCACAGTTTGGGGAACAGCTCTAGGACCAACGCTGTAATAGAAAGCAGCTGGAAGCGATGTTATGATCTCGGACTCAACCGGAGCGACCAACCTCGAGCTGCAGTGATTCATGACCAAGAACTGAGGATGCTCAGAGAAGAAAGTCATGGGCTATGGCAGCTAGCACGGCGAGAACTAAGGGAGCTATACTCCCAAGTGGCTGGAGCGAATTATGTGGTCGCGTTTGCGGACCGCTCGGGGACAATACTTGAATCTCTTCATGATCAAGAGTTTGCTACTTCCAGTGCAAGCCAAGTCGTAATCCCAGGATCAGTATGGAACGAAGAGATTAGAGGAACAAATGCGCTGGGACTTACGCTAACCACCCAACAAGCTAGTGTAGTTGACGGCAACGAGCATTTCTTGAGCCGTTTCGAAAACATATCATGTTTTGCTAGCCCAGTTCGGAATACTCAAAATGAAATTGTTGGAATCATAGATGCATCCACCGACGCTCGCTCTCGGGGCCGTCATACGCTGGCGCTTGTGAAGCTAGCGGCAACCAATTTAGAGAATAGTTTATTCAAAGCAGAGTTTGACGGGGCGCTGATCCTTGGGTTTCATCCGAGGCCTGAGTACCTGAACACAACAAGTGCTGGATTGCTAGCAATTAGTGAGGAGGGCTTCATAATTGGAGCGAGCGGAAACGCTAAAGAGATGCTGCGGGGCTTTGATCTGCGGTCACCCACCTCCTTCGAAAGTGTTTTTGATGCTCGCTTTTCAAGCCTGCTTCAGAAAGTTTTAAGCAAGGGTGTTACGACTTTAAGAGACCGCATGAGATCGACGGTCCACTGCAGCATCACTGAAATTGGGCACTTGATGGGATACATCAACAAGATCCATGTACAAAATTTCTCCCCCGTACCAAATCTCCGACCTCGGTCTAGAGTGACTCCAAAAGACCCTAATGCGCGCGAAGGGCTTGGACATCATTGTAGAGATCCACAACTTACATCAGATCTTAAATCCCTTGCTCGGAGCCTTGCAAATGGCGGCTCGATGTTGTGTTGCGGGCCAACTGGGTCAGGAAAAACAACAAGCTGCAAACAGTTGTTAACAGATATTTGCGCGGAGGCGCCCTTCGTTGAAATTGATTGCGGCCTCCTATCCGAGCAAAACTATGAGACACTGTTATTCGGCAACAGCGGGCGGTTAGGTTTTTTTGAGCCTGATCACTTTAACGCAACCTCGGAGCCTCCCTACCAAAACGCAATGGCTCAAGTGTTTTCTGGCAAAATACACAAATCTGCAAAAGGCATGCTTTATCTGCGTAACTTTGATAAGATGCCCGAACAAATGGCGGCAGATCTTCTTCGAGTTCTCAGAGCGATAGAGAATCCCTCCAATACAGCCGATGATCACATCATGCTTTTGCCAAAAGTACTCGTCTTATCAACGACACTATCATCAGAAGAATTGAGCGGTAAAAAAGATGCTCAGCTGCAAGGTCTCATATCAGAAATTACTGACGAACTTCGCATCCCCGACGTTAATGATAGATTGGACATCAACCAAATCATCCGAAGCGTAGTAGCGGAAACTGACCCAAGTAGAATTGTCACGATCGAGGCAGAGCGTCTTTTAAGCAATCACTACTGGAAATCAGGGATTAGGTCCCTCCAGAAGACCATACGCCAGATTGTCAGACATTCAGATGACAGGTACATTCGGCAAGCGCACATCGAACCTCTTCTGGGTAAAAGAGATGATGAGCTTCAGCCATGTCCAAAATGTTTAAACAGCGCAATTAAGCGAGAGAAATGCCTGAAGATTCGAGCGACATGGAAAGAAAGTCACGGAAACATCTCAGTTGTGTCAAGAAAATTAGGTTTATCGCGGACAACAATTTATGCCCACCTCAACCCCGTGCTCCCGGATAACACTAACTAGTCAAATTACGGTTTCTCTGATCAAATAAAATACGGACGGGGCTGTGAACTAACTTTTCAGACCCTGTTTAGCCTACGTGTATCATACTGGAAAAGAAGTGCGGCTCAATTACTGAACTGAAGTACGCCCCTCCCCCTGTAAGAACCGAGACAGCATCATGACTATGGAGACTTTCCTGATGGCTTGCCGCAACCCGGTAATCTATCACTCTATCGTCTTCAGAGAATTGCTCTGCGAAAAGCCTAACTGCATCCTCTACGAAAATAGGGTTAGCGGAATTTAGTTCTGCAAATGCCTGTTCATCTTCGCGCTTAACCATAACTTGGGTCTCGGTCTGAACAGCGCGACGCATTGCTTCCACAACATCCTCTATCCACATATATTCTTTGGTTTCATTAAGAGCTAGTGAAACTCTTGCTACAGAGCGCTGAGAATGAGGTGTTGCAAGCTGTCCCCGCTCACGACGAGCATGCTCTGCCAGCTCTAACGAGCAAGGGCAGGTAGATGAGTAGACATAGTCAAGATGTATCATCTTAGAAGTCTGCCCGTCTATATCTGCTAGCTCAAGTCTGGTTCGATAGTATTGATAGCCAGACAGACCTGATCTTAATGACTTGACCTTCATTGGAAACGAAAAATCTAGGTTGATTCGAGCGTCAAAGGACCCGAGGTCGGCTTTGTAAGACTCCACGGCAAGACTAAGCGCCTGAAATCCAAAATTTGTTTCGGCATAGTCGTAAAAGCTGCGCATTATTCTCGACATATTGATGCCTTTGCTCCCAGCCTGCAATGACACAGTCCCAGTTACAGAAGTGTCCAGCGAGATGAGACCTCCATCCCTTTTCTGAAAATTTAAGGGCAGGCGAAAGTTTGAGATACCAACATGCTGTATAGCAGCATTCTTGCCCTTTATCAGTGAGGAGGGACCATTCTGCAGGTCTGGTAGAGTTGCCTTGTAGGCAGCTGAAACCTTAAACTCTTTAGGATACGAACGAGAGAACAGCGGGTAAAGCTGGCCTATATTGGATCCAACTTGGTCAGCGACAGTTTCATCTGTTTCGGTAATAATTGAAGCTTGATAGTTCATGGACTTAACCTTTCGGGGCCGAGTTATTGCGTTATATTCACTAAATGGAATGCAATTCCAAAAATGTTAGTCCCTGGCCGTTTTTGTCGCAGGGAGTGATTAGCGCCAAAGCTACCAAGGTTTATCCAACCATCTTTCTATTTGCCAGCGCTTATCAGAGCCCCAAAAATGCTCAGACGCGTCCCCATCATTTACAAAGTAATGAGGGGAACCCCAGCACCCACGTTTTAAAGCCTCGTTTGTGACTGCACGCAACCTATCCTTAATTGGTTGGTTACCGATCAAATCTTGAAGATTTTTTATACCAGACAACTCAACGATATCATTAATATCTGACATATTTGATCCGCCTCTTGTCCAAATGTTGCGCATAGCATTGACTGCGAACTCTTTTGCCTGAGCGTGACCATTTAAGTTCTCGATAACATAGAACGCACGGCAAACCTGCACCGATGCAAAAGGAAAATACGATGGCATCCAAAACTCTTCGTTATTCAACCTTGCAGTGCGCTTCAAATCAATCCACGCATACTCTCTTTTGTATGGAACATCGATTAGTGCGGGTATTCCCGTCTCTTTCATAGCGGCACCCATGAGGTAAGGCCGCCAGGAGGTATCTACACCAAGATTGTCAACAAAAAGACTCCCATAAAACCCATAAGGTGATGAAAAGTCGAAATAGAAATCAATCGTTTTGGCCATGGCTTATCTCTATCGCCTTGTTCAGCTTCAGACTATCACTTTGCGTAACTATATGAAGATAACTA
The DNA here is from genome assembly GCA_964228455.1 of Alphaproteobacteria bacterium. GTDB lineage: Bacteria > Pseudomonadota > Alphaproteobacteria > UBA7985 > UBA7985 > CAXQZM01. The sequence goes on from CAXQZM010000082.1 coordinate 4,082, forward strand.
CAGAAAAAGCAGACCAGCTAGTCCCAAAAAAGCAAAAAAACCGACAACATCGGTAATAGTTGTCAGAAAGACCGAGCTAGCGTTAGCTGGATCTATGCCGTTCCGCTCCAAGGCTATGGGGATAAGCGTGCCAGAGAGCGGAGCAACAATAAGATTTAGAATCATAGCCAGACCTATCGTAAGTGCGAGCTGAGGCTCACCATAAATTGTAACCACTGCAGCCGCAGAAATGACCGCAAAAGCTAACCCATTTACTAGTCCAACAAGCAGCTCTTTTCTTACGAAAACACCTGCGTTTTGCAGAGAAAGCTCTTTTGTGGCCAAGCCACGCACGGCTACTGCCAGCGTCTGGGTCCCGGAGTTACCTCCCATGGATGCCACAATTGGAAGAAGAACCGCTAATGTTCCATATGTCTCAATTAAACCAGAGAATTGGGCAATTACCGCCGCCGCGACGACGACCGTCAATAAATTAACAAATAACCAAGCAAATCGAGAACGAGAAGTCTCCCACCAGGTGTTCTGGACATCAAGCTCACCTCCTTGCAAGCCAACGAGCTTGAGAAGGTCATCTTCCGCTTCCTCATCGATGACATCCAAAACATCATCTATTCGAACTACGCCCAAAATTTGACCTGTATCCTCCTCCACAACAGGCGCTTCAACCAAACCATACTGCCGGAAAGTAAATGCCAAATCTTCTTGGTCAAAAGTTGGCACAAAAGTTCTAAGATCTTCCCAAGCAGTATCTTTTAGGAGCATCTCTCTCGGCTCTCGCATGATTCGACTAAGCGCCACTGATGCTACTGGCCGATGACCAGGATCCACGAGGTAAACTTGGTAGAAGTTCTTCGGTAAGTCTTGATTGTCCTCTGCTCGCAAAAAATCAATTGCTTGGCCAACAGTCCAGCCCTCTGGAGTCACAACAAAATCTCGCGTCATTAAACGACCAGCAGAATATTCTGGATAAGATAAGGTTTGATCTAATGCAGCGCGGTCTCCCGCATCCATCCTAACGAGGTACTTGCTAAGATCTGCCTCGCTTAAGTCCTCAGCAAGCTCGGCTGCTTCATCTATTTCAAGTTCTTGAAAGGCCGTCTGGACAAGCTCATCCGGTAGCCATTCCACAATTAGCTCTCTGACCTCCTCTCTCAGCTCAGCTAGAACATCTGGAACGAAAAGTTCACCAAGCTGATTAACAAGCTCTCGGCGATCATCCCGATCGAGATATTCAATTAAATCAGCAAAGTCGGCAGGGTGTAGTTCTCTAAGATTAGGCTGCAAATCAGCTAAAAGATTCTCGTCGACTGCATTACGCACTAACCCCACAAGGCGCTCTGCGGGTGTTTTCTCACGCGTTAGAGTCTGAGCTTCATCAAGCACGGGTGCTGTGTCAAAAGTTTGTGACATGGCGCTCCTCTAGCAGGCTTTTTGAAAATCAACAGACTAGATTAAGCCGCTCATGAGAAACGAAGTTATGAGTGTTGTTAAAGTATTATTATAAAGTTTTAAGAAATCACTTGCTTAAATAGCACACCCTGGTCCGCAGAAAAATTTTGATATATGGGCAAGCAAGAAAGATATTGGTTTAAGCGCGAAAATGTATTGGTTTCTTTCGCGACAGATAATTAGAGCGACGAGATGATTGTAGTTGGCGGTGAGAACCTTATTGACTTAGTGCAAAGCAGCGAGCTTCCCGAGTTTAAAGCAATACCCGGTGGCTCTCAATATAATTGCGCACTTGCCATGGGCCGACTTGGGTTACGACCAAGGTATATAACACCAATTTCAAGTGATAAAATGGGCGATCTACTTGTCAGCACCCTATCTCAAGGTGGTGTTGAAGTAGCTTCATCGCGACCCAATCTACCCTCCTCTATCGCGATAGTTTCACTTGATAATGGCCAACCATCCTATCAGTTCTACAGGGATGGCACGGCAGAGCGAGCAGTAACGCAAGAGGCACTTCTCCATATAATCCCCCGAGAAACAAAAATTTTCCAACTTGGATCTCTGTCGCTATGTGATGGTATAGATGCAGAAATCTGGTCCGATTTGTTTGTCAAACTATCTCGGCAAGGCGTAAACTGTTCATTAGACCCGAACATCAGGCCCTCATTTATCAAGAACCGGGCAGCTTATATCAAACGACTGGAGACCATGATAAAAGTTGCAACAGTTGTGAAGTTAAGTGACGAAGACTTGAGTTGGCTTTATCCAGATACTGACATAGAAGAAAAGGCATTAGAACTTGCATCATGGTCAAACGCAAAATTACTTGTCTTAACTAAAGGAAGCGAAGGTGCATCTATTTTCTCCGGCAGTCAGGTTGTTAAAGTTCTTGCCGCAACCGTAACCGATTTAAAAGACACCGTCGGAGCTGGTGATACATTTATGGCTGCCCTAAATTATAAAATGATTTCCGATCCAGACCTTGGCTCCAAAGAAACACTAAAAGAGATTGGCAACTTCGCAGCTAGGGCGGCCGCTATCAATTGCAGTAGGCCCGGCTGCAATCCACCTTATTTTCACGAAATAGATACAAAGGCTCTATGAGGTTATTCATTGATTCTGCACTACCAAAAAAATGGACGCCATATGCCGAAGCTGGTCTGATCCACGGTGTGACAACGAACCCCTCTATTTTCAGAAAAGAAAATATTAGTTTTTCAGCTGCATCATACACATCGCTTATACATGAGGCTCGGGCGATGGGGCTAGAAGAACTGCAATTACAAGTCACTGAAACAAGCATCCCAAGGCAGGCAGTATCGAACTTCATGCGATTTTTTGAACAATGGCCTGAAGGAATAATTGCAAAAATTCCATTTAGAAAAACTACTTTGGAAATCTTATCGCTATTGCCAAGAGAAGTGCCAATCACTTTTACAACTGGCTATTCCATTGAACAAGCGGTGATCGCTAGAGCGAAAAATGCTCGCTACATTGCCCCGTACTATGGTCGAATATTAGAACAAGGAAAACCCGCTGATGCTATTGTGGACAGCATGCTAAATATCTGCAAACCGCATACCAGAGTGCTGATCGCAAGTATAAGAAACACCTCACAAATCCATGAACTAGCTTCCCGCGGACATGATACATTTACGCTCAGTGCAGAACTAATTTCCAGTCTGTTCCATAACGAATTAAGCGAACATGCAACTGCTGAATTCGAGGCCGCTGCGCAGGGTCAACTCTCCAAAAATTAGGCGCTAGCCAAAGATTAAATCAGGCAACCACAGGATTGTCTGAGGGAACATCCAAAAAATACCCAACGCAAATATCTGTAGCGCTATGAATGGCATCACACCAGAATATATGTGCCGCGTGCTAACCTCAGGTGGTGCAACGCCTCGGAGGTAGAACAGCGAAAACCCAAAAGGCGGAGTCAAAAAGCTTGTCTGCAGGTTGACTGATATCATTATTCCCAACCACACTGGATCAAAACCCATCATAATAAGTGGTGGACCAACAAGTGGCACCATAATGAAGATAATTTCTAGAAAATCTAGAAAGAAGCCCATCAGAAACATAACAAGCATGACCACAAGAAAGGCTCCTACTTTTCCACCTGGAAGATTTATCAGAAATTCTTCAATCATACTGTCGCCACCGAAGCCTCTAAAAACTAACGAGAAAAGCGAGGCACCGATTAGTATCAGAAATACCATTGAGGTGATTTTGACGGAATTACGAGCTACCAGCATCAAGGTAGCAATGGAAAGCTTTCGTTTAGAAAATGCTAGAAGTGTTGCGCCAACAGCGCCCACTGCCCCAGATTCTGTGGGTGTAGCGATACCAGCCAGTATCGATCCCAAAACCAGGAAAATTAGTATCAACGGAGGCACAATAACTGCAAAGATAGAAGGAGATTTGTCTTCACCTTGGAGATTATCCGTATCTTCATTTATCGCCGGACAACTCGCTGGAAAGAAAAATGCTAGAGCAATTTGTAAGGCTATGTATAGGGATACAAGAATTAGGCCTGGCAATAGTGCACCGGCAAATAGGTCGATTGCAGTAACAGGCTCTGGTACAAGCACACCCCTAGCCATGGAGGCTTGCTCGTTAGCACCCTGCAAAATATCACCGAGCACAATTAGAACGATTGAAGGAGGTATGATCTGCCCCAAAGTGCCTGACGCACAAATCAGCCCAGAAGATAGCTGCGGACTATAGCCAGCACGAAGCATGACAGGCATGCTCATTAAGCCCATAGTTACAACCGTTGCCCCTACTATCCCCGTTGATGCGGCCATCAAAGCGCCCACTAGAAGCACTGAGATCCCCAATCCGCCTCTTAAATTACCAAATAGACGTCCCATCGAATGCAACAAGTCACCGGCAATGTTCGATTTCTCCAACATCACCCCCATGAAGACAAATAATGGGATCGCGATTAAGGGTTCGTTTTTCATAATCCCTAAAATACGCAGCGGAAATACATTGAGCATCCCAAGGTTAAATATTCCGAACCAGTCACCCAGGTATGCAAAAAATAAAGCAGAGCCGGCCAGTGTAAGAGCAACAGGAAAACCCATTATTAGCGCAACAATTGTCGCGCCAAACATGATGAGCGCAAATATTTCAGCTTCCATATTATCGATCCGCGCGTGATTGCGTAGTAAATATTACAAGCACATTTTTGAAGAATAAGGACAATAATTGAAACCCTAATAGGATAGCAAATAAGGCGATTAAGCTTTTGAAGAGGAAAACTCCAGGTAATCCGCCTGCTTCTACGGACCCCTCCAAAACTGACCAGGATCGGCGAATCAACGGCAAGCTTTTTGTATAGACAAGATGTATAACAGGAAGGGCAAAAACCAAGACACCAAAACAGTTAACCAAGGCTTGCTTCCGTTTTGTCAAACTCCGATAAACAATATCTATTCTGACATGTTCATCATCTAAAAGCGTATAACAGGCTCCGAGCAAAAAAGCTGTGGCATGGAACCATATATAGAGCTCCTGCATCCAAATAAAGCCAACAGAGAATACATATCGCAGCACGACTACGACCGCAACATTTAGCACTAGTGCTATCATTACAAAGCTAGCGAAACTTCCGAAAAAGAGAGAAATCTTATCAATCAGATTGGAAACAAAACCAAGTAACAATTTCCAATTCATAATAGAAACTCTCGCATGCTAGAATAAGGGGCTCTCACCCCTTATTCTTTAAATTAAGTCATTATATTGCTGTAAAGTTTGCAGCTACCCGCTTGTTCATGAAATTACCTTCAGAGTAACCGGACCATTCAACCACATTCTTTCTGAATGCAACCAAATGATTATACAACTCTGTTGCATTAGCGTCTTTGGCAGCAAGCTCTGGTATAACGGTGGTTGCCCGCTCTCCAATCGCTGCAATAAGTTCGTCAGAGTATGGCGCGAGGTTAACACCATGCTCAGTCAAGAGCGTTTGCAGAGCTGAATTGTTCGCTGCCTGAAAGCGAGACAAAACCATTAGATTTGTTTGCGCAGCAGCGAACTCGATAGCTAACCTGTGCTCGTCGCTTAAGGCGGCATATTCATTCATATCAAAAAATGAGTCCAATATTGTTGCAGGCTCATGCCAGCCTGGATAATAGTAATTTTTACAGACCCTATATAAACCAGCTCCAAGATCTGCTGCGGGTCCAATCCATTCTGTTCCGTCTATGGCACCCGATGTCAGGGCGGCAAGAACTTCAGAACCAGGCAGGTTAATCACGTTAACGCCGAAAGTTTTCAGGATTTCACCACCCAAACCTGGCATACGGAATTTTAAACCTTCGAGGTCAGCAACAGTCGTCACCTCCTTATTGTACCAGCCCCCCATTTGGTTGCCCGTATTTCCCATAGGCAAAAACTTTAGCCCTAAAGGATTGTAGGCGGTCTTATCTGCTAGGTCGATGCCCCCCCCGTAGTAACACCACGCATTTTGCTCTTGAGCGTTAAGGCCAAACGGCATGCATGCTACGAATGAAATTGAGTCAGACTTACCGGCCCAATAGTAAGGTGCACCAAAGCCCATCTGAGCCGTCCCAGATTGCACTGCATCAAGCGCTTCAAAAGGAGCAACTAACTCGCCTGCGTGATATACGTCGATTGTCAGACTGCCGCCTGTTAATGTACCAACTGCAGACGCAAATGACTCAAGAGCCTGACCCAAAAGCCCAGCTTTCCCGAATGCAGACACTGCGATCCACTGTTTTTTACCTTGCGCAATTGCAGGCGTTGCAAGCGCACCTGCCGCGACCGCACCTCCTGCCAATGTTGTCTTTTTTATAAATGATCTACGATCCATAACGTGTTCCTCCCGAATAACGTTAAAATAGCACAAAATGCTATACCCTTCATTTCGCTCAGACCAACTACTTGTCAAGAGAAATGGAGAGTGCGCTAGCGAGAGAGCTTGTTACTGAAGCACCTAATAATAAAACACAGTTAAAATGTTCCTCCATTGACCAGTCGCCAAAATAAAGTATCATATTAACACTTTTAGGGAGCCACGTTCATGACTAAATTTTTGACTCGAGTGTTTGTGGGGGCCTTGCTAATTTTCTCGCTTATTGGGACACCAGCTGTCGCTGACCACATGCCAGACATTATGATGAGGAATTTTCTAGCTTGGAGCAGATTAGGCGATACAGGGCGTCTTGGCCCATTCGAAGTTAACGTTGCAACATTCGGCAACCGTCCTGATGCGCCAAAGACGTCAGCTCCAAATGAAGTTTACAGCGAGTTTCTTGTCGACAAGTGGAATCTGGCGTCGCTTGTTACCAGAGACGGAAAGTTTGTTCACGAATACTACAACAGAATACGGAGTATAAACAGCAATACACCGCTGCTCGGTTGGTCAATGAGCAAAACTGCCGTCGCGGCCTCAGTGGGAAACCTCATCTGCGAGGGAGCGATCAAAAGTATTGATGATCCTGTGGGCGCATATTCTGGCTTTCTGCAAGAGACTGCATTCAACGAAGTTACCATACGAAACCTTCTGCACATGAACAGCGGTGTAAGCCCTCTAGGCCGAGCGAATGAAAAAGAATTTAATAGGCAGGCTCGCGGTATGGAAGGGTTTGAAGGAGAGGCAAACATTCGCGACGTGCTTCGCACTTTCGACACCGCATCACGCGAGCAAGGCGAAACTATGAATTACCACTCGACAGACACTATGACTTTGTCATTGCTGGTGGAGGAAATTAGTGGTGTGCCACTCAGCCAGTACTTCTATGATAAAATTTATCGCGCATTTGGACAAAGTAATTACATGACTTGGAATAGTGATGCCTCTGGAACAACAACAGGGTTTTCTGACCTAGTCATGACTGGCCGAGATTGGACAAACTTTGGCAATTATCTAATGAGTCAAATGGATGAGAATACTTGTTTAGGGTCATTTTTCATCGATGGGATCGATAATGCGGTAGCCACAGGGAATCCCAATGGCGTGCGCTACGGTTACCAGTCATGGGTTTATCTTGTGAATGGCCAACCTTCACTCGTACTTCAGGGTCATGGAGGTCAGTTCATGGTCTTAGATCAAGAAAACAAAACGATCTTATTGATGTTATCACTCAATGAAAACTATAATCATGGGAACTTGTTCTCCAGCATTCACGAATTTGCTGAAAAGCTTAATTAACTTATAGGTCAAAGAACCATGCTGAACACCATCTACCGAGCGAAGCAAAAAATGAAACTGTCAGGTTTTACTAATATTTTGGCGTTTGGACTTAGCCTTACAACATTTGCAAGTGCGCAAGTGGTTCCAAATAGGGCTGGTCCAAATTGCCATATAGTACAATCTGCTAATTCATCAGATGGTGGACAATCATATCAACAAATCTCGGAAGAAGTGATTACTTCAGCCTCAGTTCCTGAGGCTGTTATCTTTAATGGTGAGAAACTACTCTATTTTGTGAATGGTGACTTTGACAGCCACTCAATTCACGTGAGCACGCTGTCAAACGATAGTCGAAGTGTCTCAAACAAACTGCCAATTAAGCTTAATGGGGAGATAATTGGTGATGCAGTCGATCCAGACCTTATTGTGACGACTGATGGGAGACTAAGGATTTATTATTACGTGGGAATGTTCACCAGACCAGTAACCGAGAATAAACCAGCCGACTTTTTTTCTGCAGTTTCAGATGACGGAATCAACTTCGAAGTTGAGGGAGTTATTGCGACCGTTGAAGGAGGGACCGACCCAACCGTTGTGCGCAGGCAAGATGGGACATATCTTTTAGCTATTCCACAAGCAGAACGTATGAATATTGAAATTCTAGAAAGTGCTGATGGCATCTCATTCCGCAAGATTGGGTCGCTCGAGGGCGGCATTCCTGAATTAACCCTATCTGAGAGCGGTAACGTCGAAATCCTCTTTCAGGATAGTGAAGGGATTGTAAAACTTACCTCTCAAGACGGAGGAAGAACATGGGGAAATCAGGGTAGTAGTATTTTGAAAGGGGCTTCAGCGGGTGTTGCAAGTCCTAGCGTCATCCGCCTTGACGAGCAAAATCGAACTATGTTTTACTTTAGAGCTCGCGAAGGATGCACGACAGCCCCCAATGCATACCTAACTGACAAGAATGCTCTGCTACCTAACGCTGGACACAAAGGCCAAGCCCAGGGTGCGCCGCCTCTTGGAGACGGAGTCAGCCCTACCCCCCAAGGAAATGCCGAAGGTCCCCCGCCACTCGGAGATGGCGTGGCTCCGCCACAAAAGAGCAATAATTAACCTTTACATCGTTTTGCTGCTCTGGTGGCAATTCTGAGATTAGCTAATGAGTTAGAAAAATGGTGTGGCCGAGAAGCGGTTCTACGCCCTTGCACTGCACCAGACTCACTAGAGTACAAGCAATGTCAGCATGATACCTAGGGTTGCCGATAGGCCAACATGCACATAATGTCCTACTGCGCCCATGAAATAATTAAGCGATCATTCGCACCAAACTTTATAATGGCTTTTTGCTGACTCCTTGGAACATTGAAATTAACTAATATTGGCTCGTCACCAAACAATGTAACCTCACCCTGCAGACTTACCGCATCACCACTAAAAGTATAATCCAGATTAGAACGCCCAGATATCCCATCATAGGAAACGTCGACGTGCTCTATGCGTAAAATATCTGCTGCACTGTTAAGATAGATCAAGTCTTCGGCCTCCAAGACTCTTCGGTAATTCTCATCTTCAAGCTCAATATACCAGTTAAGTTTTAACCGTGTGACCTCAGCCTGTTCTATAGCCAAAACTTCATAGTTAGGGCCACCACCTCTGGTATAAGACCACAGATCATCTTGGATAGGAGCCGAAATTAGGCTTTCGAGACGGTTAGAAGCCAGAAAAGTTGCGAAAAACTGCAATGGATCAATACTTTCGTTCTGTATAAGATTTCCAGCTGAATCATAACATTCATCATAGAATGTGGCTGCCTTGGCATAGTTGTTTACGTAATTAGGGCTATAAACTACCCTTAGTGCGTAGAGCATCATATCCTCGATCGATCCTCCCCCGTTTACACTCAAACTCCAATCAATTTCGGCAATTCTATTCCATTGAAATAGGAAGGCGTCAGAAAACATAGCGGCCCATGCGACATAATCTGCAGCATAGCATCCGCGCAGGCTGTCGAACGCAGGGCTTCCATCTGGGCGCACTACGGATAGGTATCTGTGAAATATAAGATATGCCCGCCGAACCAACTCAGGTGAATTGGTTTCTATGCCAACCCGCAGTATAGCTTGGGCAGCCAGCGGCGCAGCGTTCAAGCACTCATCTGACGGCGGCACCACACCCACAGAAGTTGGTCTGAAGCAATACTGAGATCCCGTTGGATCCTTTAATTCAATAGGCGTAATCTCATCAATACGGCGTCGTGCCCAAGAATTATAGGCCGCCTCTTGATTAGGGCTCCAATCAAAACCCGCGCGCAATAGTTCAACGCCCGAGGTTACTTGGTTGATCATTAAAATATACAGAAAGTTCGTGGTAGCGCCCGTGCGGTCATAATATAAATTTCTTGGTGTATCATTTCGCACCCACTCTTCCACCATTAAACGATAATCATCCAGCGCCTTATTTCCCCGATCCCCAGTTTCTAGAGCAGCTAACGCTAGCATCCTTAGATGGTCCTGACAGTATACCTGAGCATCACGGAGTGTGGTCTCTTCCCAAGCCCCTGTTCCGTCCAATGTCTTTGATGGATCAGGCATTATGTAAGCTACTGTTGGCCACCAATCCCTACAAAATGCTAGCTGATCATTATACTCGTTTGATATTAGTGATCTAAGGTTTGGATTATATTCATTGAAGCTATCTCTGGCAATTTGCAGGCTAGGATAGAGAGGCGCTGCATCGCTAAGCGAAAATGCTGGTAGCTCAACTGCGTTTTCCAGAGCATAACGTTCGAGTTCGGTGTCTCCGCTATATGCTTTGGGCAAATCTAAGTTTAATTCAATCGACAGATCACATGCTAATGCACGAGCATTGGCCTCTTCAAAGGTTAACCGCAAGGGCAGAACAACTAGTGTTTCACAAATCTCGCTATCTGAGAGACTTGACGGATCAATCGATCCGGTAACAAGGCCCACCAATGTGTCAGTTGGGCGGCTATAATAAGAATAGTAATCTGATACGAATTTTACCTGATCATCATTCAAGCTCCCGTCAAACGCAATATTGGTTTTACTGAAAAACTCTTCTAAAGCCGACTTTGTCTTGGGTCCATATTGACCATCAGCTACCCCCGGCTCATAGCCTAGGGCTTGCAAGGCAGTTTGCATTTGAGCCAAATCAGCGTGCGCTGACAAAACTAGGGATAGCCAGCTGATTGCCAGACCCAAAACGTATCTTCGAATTTGTAACAGTGTAAATCGCATGACCTAACCTACCTCATGTATCAAACCGATACTAGACCTTAAGATTGAATTGACCGTTAAAGTTAGATTGATTGAGCAATAAAGGATAGCTGAGTTTGTGTTTTATTTTGCGTTATAAAGCACAAATTGTCGTTATTTTGCACCCTACAGCACCCTACAAAAAAAGCCGAAGCCCTTTAAACACAGGTAGATCAACAGTGGTGCGGCCGAGAAGACTCGAACTTCCACGGGATTAACTCCCACAGCGACCTCAACGCTGCGCGTCTACCAATTCCGCCACGGCCGCAACCAGAGCGTGGCTTTAACAGGTGAAAGTTTTTGCGCAAGTGGTTAAGGCTCTAACTGTGAACCAAGTTGAACTTCTAATATCAGAATCCCCGATCGACTACGAAGTGGCGATCAACTTTATGAACCAGAGAGTTTCTAACATCCAGGAGGGCGACGCACCGGAGGCTCTGTGGCTGTTAGAACACCCGGCATTGTACACAGCTGGGACTTCAGCAAAAAAAGAAGACCATTTAGGTACATTAGATATACCCGTATATGAAACAGGCCGGGGTGGGCAATTCACCTACCACGGCCCAGGTCAGCGCGTAGCATATGTCATGCTAGATCTATCAAAAAGATCAAAAGACGTGCGAGCATTTATTAGTAAAATAGAACGCTGGGCAACACTGGCTTTAGGTGAATTCTCGCTTTTACCTAAAACTTATTCAGACCGTGTCGGGCTTTGGGTAGACACCCCCTTTGGAGAGGAAAAAATTGCCGCAATCGGGGTGCGCCTAAAAAAATGGGTAAGTCTCCATGGTATTTCTATCAACGTTAGCCCTGACCTTAATCACTTCAGAGGTATTGTCCCATGTGGTATCTCGGACAAAGGCGTGACATCTCTTGAGGCGTTGGGACTGCCAGTATCTATGGCTGATTTAGATGTTGCGCTGATCAAACACTTTCAAACTTGCTTTGGCGCGCCCTTGACCGAAGCTCAATCTCTCGACATTTAGACGAGGCACACGAGGCCTGGATGGCTGCGCTGCACCAATGCCGCAAGGCGGTGCGGTGAGGAAAGTCCGGGCACCATTGAAACGCGATGCCAGCTAACAGCTGGTGAGGGTAACCTTAAGGAAAGTGCCACAGAGAGCAGAATGCCGGAACGTCAGCTCCGGTAAATTTGAAAGGGTGCGGTAAGAGCGCACCGCACCTCTGGTAACAGGGGTGGCAGGGCAAACCCCATCGGGTGCAAGGCCAAAAGGAGATCTGGTTTCAATACCGACGTTCTGTTTCAAGATCGGATCTCAGTGGTAGGCCGCGAGAACTCGCCGGCGACGACGAGTCCAGATGAATGGCCATCCTCGACAGAACCCGGCTTACAGGGCCTCGTGCGCACTCCCAACTCAGTTACAAACCGATAAGCAATCACGCTTAATTTAATCAAAATTTATTCCCTCAGGCGAGGCACGACATCAATTAAGCCCTTAAGTAAGACAGTAGGGACAGCCGATCATAATTTTTTTGGGGCCTAACACAAAAAAAAACAATTCCCTCAAACATACAAAATTATGCGTCGAAAAGTATAAAATTCACATCTACATACTAGATGTTGTGTTTACCAAACTCTTCCAGGTTCTTTGGTAATCGCATATTTCCATTTTGGACCATTGATAACCATGATTTCCCATGTTAACCCCATTCTAACGTGCTGTATAGCTGAGGAGAGGCTAAAGAGGTTGCGTCAAGAACTTAGGATTAAGGTGTAAGAAAGTGATTTTTACGGGGACCTTTGAAAATAAGGTAGATGGCAAAGGAAGAACTTCTGTCCCAGCCCCTTTTCGCTCAATTATCACGTCTAGCCCGAGCAAAGAATTAGCTCTTTTCCCATCCTTTAGATACAATGCTTTAGAAGGCATGACATTTGACATGTTGGCGGCCATCACCCAGCAGAGCGGGGCTTCGGAGGTAAACATCTTCAAAGCGGCCCCAAATAAATTTGCTCCGTTACTTCGAGCAACCCATCGGATGCACATTGAAGAAACAGGGCGAATAACTCTTCCCGCCAATCTTCTGAGCCACGCTAGCATAGCCACTACAGCCGTTTTTACTGGAGAGGGTCACTCATTCTTGATTTGGAGCCCCGAGCAATTTGCCCAACAAGCAGTTTCAGACATCGCGCCTGTGACTGAAGCAAACGAGGGCTTCATTGTAGATTTTGCAGCTGCCGCTAGCAGTGTTCAAGGATTGAGTTCATGATCGGTGCGGTCAATGAGGGTGCTCATAAATCCGTAATGGTGCCAGAGGTGCTAAGCCTCCTGCAGCCAACAGATGGGGAGCTGTACATTGATGGTACAGCTGGACGCGCGGGCCACACAAAGGAAATTCTGAAAGCAGCTGATTGTGAGGTAATCTGTTTAGATCGAGATCCGCAGGCTATTGAAGAGATAGCAGCCATGGAGCTGGATCGTGTCAAAATTCTTCAAACCCCCTTCTCAAGAATGGATGAAGCAATAGAAGCTCTCGGTATTAAAAAGGTACATGGAGTGCTGCTTGATTTAGGAGTTTCAAGCCCACAACTCGACCAGGCTAACAGGGGTTTTTCATTCTCTAAAGACGGACCTTTGGACATGCGCATGGATCCCACAAGTGGCAAAAGTGCAGCAGACGTGGTTAATGAACTCGGTCAGGATGAACTGGCCAATCTTATATATGATTTTGGGGAGGAGCGCCGCAGTCGCGCGGTGGCCCGTGCAATTGCAAAAGCGCGCGAATTAAGCCCCATCACCAGAACAATGGAACTGGCAAACATTGTCAGATCCGTTGTACGTAACGCGCCGTCCGTGGGAATTGACCCTGCTACTCGGACATTTCAAGCGTTACGGATTTTTGTAAATGACGAGTTGGGGGAGCTGGATCGTGGCCTTGAGGCTGCACTTAAAGTCCTTGCGCCCGGCGGCCGTTTGGTCGTCATCTCCTTTCATTCCTTGGAGGATCGACGCGTCAAACATTTCATAAAAGCTAAGTCAGGGCGAGGCATTTCTGTCTCGCGGCATTTGCCCCAACCTGATGATTTAAGTCGTCGAACTTTTTTAACCCCGTTGACCGGGCGTGCGATTAAGGCCTCCACTGAGGAGTGTAAGCTTAATCGGCGCGCCCGGTCAGCCCTTCTGCGGGGGGCAAGTCGCACCGAATTGGCAAGCTGAGGTGCTTTTGACGACAAAAATAATAAATCTCTCTCTTGGGGTCGTCTGTTTGGGTACCGCGATCTCCGTAATTGCGATAAAGTCCAGCATAGCAAATGAGAGCCGACAGGTAAGCATACTTACACGTCAGTTAGACCGCGCTATTAACGAGCGAGATGCCCTGGAAGCAGAATGGACCCGCTTGCAAAGCCGAACTAACATTTTGGAACTAGGTCAGGCTCACTTTGGTCTAGAAATTGCCGCAGTTGCTGAAGAAGTGCATGTTCGAGATCTCCCAAATCGAGAACTAATAAGCAGCGGGCATCGAGAGGCATTGGAACTTTTCGCAGAATCAATCAAAAACCAAAATCGACCCATTGTGCAAGCTGCAACGCCAAGTTTACCATCTACGCGCCCAGTTGAAAACGATGAGATTGGACTCATTATCGCGCAAGAGATAGCGCGAGCCGGTGGGCAATGATGCTGAACTTCGCATTGCGCCTTCCTATTTTAAGAGGGTTGTCTCAGCCTGGCATCAATGCGCTTTCGGACACCACGTTTCATCGCAGACGGCATTTCTTGACATTTTTACTTTGTGTTGCCTTTCTTGGAGCCACCGCCCGCCTAGCGAACTTTGCGTTGGAAGATGCGGAAACCATATGGGCAGCTTGGAATGGTGCAGAGACTGAATCCACATTCGAATTTGCCGCACCGCTGCACTCAAGCCGTTATCGAGCTCAAATTCACGATAGGCAAAATCAAGTTCTAGCAAGCAACTTGGATGTGAAGGTATTATGCCACAGGCCTGGCGAAGTCAGTGACCCGGAGAGAACAGCTCGAGTGCTGGGGGAAATCATACCCTCAGCAAATGTTGAAATACTAACCCAGCGACTACGAGGGGACAGAGCGTGGCTGACGCATGAAGTTAGCCCATTGCAACAGCAGAAAATACATGAAGCGTATTTGGAGGGAATTGAATTCTGCGATGACCAGCGCCGAGTGTATCCTTATGGAGCATTGTTCGCTCATACTATCGGCTTTACGGACTCGGGAAATCAAGGGCTTACCGGGATGGAGCGTCGGCTTAACCTTCAAATCCAAAACAGTGCAACGCCAATAAAGACGACCTTGGATGCAACTGTTCAAGACATAATATCCGTGGAATTAGAGAGGCAGATACAAAAATTTGAAGCGATTGGCGGGGTAGCAATACTCATGCGCGCCAATACTTCTGAAGTTGTTTCTCTGGTTTCGCTGCCCTCGTTCGATCCCGTAAATGTGGTTGATGCTAGCGATCCTAATCTGTTTAATAGAGCAACCAAAGGGGTATATGAGCTAGGCTCAGTTATGAAACCCTTCACAGTAGCTGCAGCCCTCAACGATGGGCTAATCGATGTAGGCTCACCAGTTGATGTCACGAGAGACATAATCATTAATGGTTATCCCATTGGAGATTTCCCTGGGACGCCCAAGGGAATTTTCACTGTCGCTGAAGTAATCGAAAAGTCTTCAAACATTGGAACTGCTAGGATTGCAGATCTACTTGGACCCGAACGCCAACAACATTACCTGCGAAATTTTGGTTTTACGCGGGCAGCCGAGTTAGAGCTAGCCGAAATTGCGTCCCCACTCACTCCTACAACCTGGGGCAGAACACAAACAATGACGATTGGTTTCGGGCACGGCATATCAGTAACCCCGTTGCAGCTTGTGGCGGCAGAGGCTGCGCTTGTAAATGGTGGAGTATATCGACGCCCTACTCTTCTATCTACGACTGGACCACACCCCGAAGGTACAAGAGTAATAAGCGAGGAGGTCTCAGCGCTTACCAGAAGCATGCTTAGAAGAGTTGCAGTTTTTGGATCTGGTAAGAACGCTAATGCTGCAGGCTATATTGTTGGGGGGAAAACCGGCACAGCAGAGAAGCATGAGGTAGGAGGTTACAATGAGGATGCGCGCATTGCGTCATTTCTAGGAGCTTTTCCAATCCATGAACCAGAATATATTTTACTGGTATCAATCGACGAGCCAAAACCCCAAGAAGATACATTCGGATACGCCACTGGTGGCTGGGTTGCAGCTCCCGCTTTCGCGCGAATTCTAGAACAAATTGGACCTTACCTTGGAATTGAGCGCTTGTCTGTAGACCCGTATGGATACGAAGAAATTCAAATTGCGGCGACGATGGCGCCAGAACAAGATATATCCCCTGTGATCACAGCCACAAGCCGCAGCGTGGTTGCGCCAGCAGCAACCGTAACTCAAACTAACTTTATCGAAAGCGTGATTGTTGGAGATGACACCATCTTCTAGACCTCATTTATCCATTAGCGATTTAGACCTAAGCTCTATCACCAACTTGTCTTTGGATAGTCGAACCGTGCGCGCTGGGGACTTATTTTTGGGACTACCTGGCAGCAGGCTAAATGGTGCAGTCTTTGCTAACGAGGCAGCAGATAAGGGCGCTAGTGCACTTTTGGTTGAAGCTGATACAGATCCTAGACTGCTGCCAGCTGAATACCCAAACGGACCCAAAATTTATCGTAGCCATCAACCACTCATCGATGCGGCAATTATTGCCTCAATTTTTTATGGTTCAATGCCTTCGACTTGCAGTGCTGTAACGGGCACTAACGGGAAAACTTCAGTGGCATGGTTTCATCGCTTATTAATGGATGCCGCTGGCAAACCGACAGTTTCCTTTGGAACTCTTGGGGTCCATCCACCGCACCTAGGGCCGGTGCCAAGCTTAACTTCACCAGATCCAGTTTCACTGCATCGAGCTCTTAAGGCTGCGCACAATGAAGGTTATGAACACGTAGTAATAGAAGCTTCAAGTCACGGACTAGATCAGCATCGTCTTGCAGGTTTAGATTTCGACGCAGTAGCTTTTACTAATTTTAGCCAAGACCATTTAGATTACCATGAAACCATGGACTCTTACAGAGATGCCAAGTTAAAGCTTCTCTCTCTCAAAAAAATTCACGGCCAAGTAATTACAAACGCTGATGATCCTACCTTTAGCACTCTAGAGGGCTGGTCGTATGGGTTTTCCGGAAGAGACGCTAGAATATTGAGAGTCACGCCCACTTCAACCGGTATTCACTTGAGAACCGACGAAGTTAACATTGAAATGCCCCTAATCGGCAGCTTCCAAGCACATAATGTTTTGTGCGCTTGGCTCATGACACGCGCAACAGGAACTCAGACGAAGAGCTACTTAGAGACGCTTAGCGCTGTTCCAGGTCGCATGGAAGCTGTTGCAAAGCACGAGCATGGAGGCCTTATCTTAGTAGACTATGCCCATACGCATGACGCTTTAGCAAGTGCGCTTCGGGCAGCTCGAGACCATACGCAGGCAAGGGTAATTTGTGTTTTTGGTGCGGGTGGAAACCGAGACAAGGGCAAAAGAGCGCTGATGGGTAACGTCGCCAAAAAGCTAGCCGATTTAGTTTTTATCACAGATGATAACCCAAGATTTGAGAAACCAGAGCTCATTCGAGAAACTATTTTAAGCGCGTGCCCGCATGCAATTGAAATTGCTGATAGGCGAGAAGCTATTGCATCGGCGATTGCTGAAGCTAGAGCAGGTGACATAGTGCTTATTGCAGGCAAGGGTCATGAAACTGGTCAAACTATAGGCTCTACAACTCGCCCATTCGATGATCGAAAAATAGCACGTGAAATAGCTAACCAATCCAGTGCTTGGCAGGTGCTTGCGTGACCCTTTGGACGTCAGCTGAAATCGCGCTCGCAGTTGATGCGCTTTATTCAGATAATTTTAACGTGACAGGGGTCTCTATCGACACCAGGACTATTAAGCCAGGCGAATTATTTGTTGCTCTTGATGGACCGAATTTCAATGGTCATGATTTTGTAGAGGAGGCAATGCTTGCGGGTGCAGCCGGCATCATATCAACGAAAAAAACTTATGTCCCAAGTATAAAAGTTTCTAACACCTTTAATGCTCTTACCAACCTAGCAGCAGCTGCGCGCAAAAGGTTCAAAGGAGAAGTCATAGCAATCACGGGTTCTGTAGGGAAAACGACCACCAAGGAGTTCACCGCTTCAGCAAAAGAGGCCTACGCAACAAAAGGAAATCTAAATAACCATATTGGGGTTCCATTAACTCTAGCCAATATTCCATTAGATGCAAAAGCGGCGGTCATTGAAATTGGAATGAACCACTTTGGCGAAATCGGCGCCCTGAGCCGGCTAACGCGCCCTACTCATGCTATCATCACAGCGATCGATTGGGTCCACTCAGAGAACTTGGACGGAACTCTCGCAGGCGTGGCTAAAGCCAAAACTGAAATTTTAGAAGGCCTCACCGGTCCGCTTTATGCACCTATCTCAATAAAAGAGCTAATTGAGCCATATCTAGGCCAGCAGCTCGTGCACTGGATCGGCACACCATATGATGGTCCGATGCAACTCGAAGGTCCAGAGCACAGATGGAATGCCGCGCTTGCGCTTGCGACCGTAAAAAATGATGTGGCAGGTGCTGAAAGTAGGCTTGCGCGCGTGAAACCAACGGCCGGAAGAGGTAAACAGCAATCTCTAATGATAGATGGGAAGCGCATTTTTTTGATAGATGATTCTTATAACGCGTCCCCTGCATCAATGCGAGCTGCACTAAAAAACCTTGCTTCTCACACGTGTGGTAGAAAAATTGCGATAATTGGGGATATGGCTGAGCTTGCACACGCTAAGCACCATCACCAAGAGTTAGGTATCTTTATTTCGACGCTTACCATCGATCTATTAATGGCAATTGGCCACTTTCATCCAGAGATAGTCGAACAGTTGCCACAATCAGCCACGAGTATCGGGCTGCCATCTGCGAAAGATGCCTTCGTAACAATTCGATCGCAATTGCAGGATGGCGACACGGTGCTAATCAAGGCATCAAATTCAACAGGTCTTAGCCGGGTTGTTCGCGATTTAATCGCGGCAAACGATGCGTTATAGGAGATAAATAGCCGATGCTTCCTCTACTTTTGTCTGATCTCGGAGGAGCGTTCCGACTGCTGGATTCTTTTACATTCCGCGCAGGATCTGCTCTCATGACAGCCTTTGCTATATGCCTGATAATTGGTCAGCCCTTGATCAATTGGCTTAAAGCACGCCAAGGTGACGGTCAGCCAATTAGAAATGACGGGCCTGAAACGCATTTTGCAAAACAGGGCACCCCGACAATGGGCGGTGCCATGATCTTGATTTCAATTTTCGGTGCTACGGTGCTTTGGGCTAACTTGGATGAGCCGCTGCTATGGATCGCGTTATTCGTAATTGGTTCATACGGACTAATTGGATTTGCAGATGATTGGCTCAAGGTTACAAGCCGGACAACGGGCGGGCTTTCAGCGCGTCTTAGGCTTTTTCTAGAAGCCGTGGTGGCAATTGAAGCAGCTATCCTTTTTATTCAGTTCGCTGATGCGGATCCAGTTTTTATACAATCCCTCTATCTTCCGTTTTTTGAATACAACACACCAAGCGATCCCAGTTGGAACCCACTTATGATCGGAGCGGCTGCAAGCGTTATCCTGGCTATGTTAGTGATGGTTGGATCAGCTAATGCCGTAAATATGACCGATGGTCTGGATGGGCTTGCGATTGTCCCCGTTATGATAACTGCTGCAAGTTTTGCGCTTATTGCTTACCTAGTAGGCACTCCAAATTATGCTCAAGAATTGGCGCTCCCCGAAATCTCTCGCGCGCGCGAACTTGCTCTGATCTGTGCGACCATGGTGGGGGCTGGCCTTGGCTTTTTATGGTTCAATGCGCCACCGGCTAAAATCTTTATGGGCGACACAGGATCTCTATCGATTGGAGCGGGTCTAGGGGTTATTGCTGTGATGACACGTCATGAAATCGTCCTTGGAATTATTGGTGGGCTATTTGTGCTAGAGGCTTTATCCGTTATCATACAAGTTGGGTCATTCAAGCTAACAGGACGCCGAGTTTTTCGGATGGCGCCAGTTCACCATCACTTCGAAAAAATGGGCTGGGCAGAGTCGACGGTTGTCGTGCGCTTTTGGATAATATCCGTAGTACTGGCGCTAATCGGGCTCTCATCACTAAAGCTACAATGAGCAAGAATGATGGATCTCAGCAGATATAAAGGACATACCTTCTACATAGTTGGCATGGCCAGATCTGGGCTAAGCACTCTGCGCGCGTTAAGAGCCGCCGGTGCGATTGTGTTTTCTTGGGATGACCAAGACGTTGATGGTATTGTCAGAACACCATTTAACGACGTCCCTTATAATGAACTAACTGCGGTTATTCTGTCGCCTGGAGTACCCAAAACTCATCCCGCCGCCGTTCGAGCGATCAATGAAGAAGTAGACCTTATTAGCGATGTTGAGCTTGCATTTAGAGCAGGCA
Organism: Alphaproteobacteria bacterium; assembly: GCA_964228455.1. Lineage (GTDB taxonomy): Bacteria > Pseudomonadota > Alphaproteobacteria > UBA7985 > UBA7985 > CAXQZM01. Next base: position 24,523 of record CAXQZM010000082.1, read on the forward strand.
TAAACGCGCAAACAATTGGCATCACCGGAACTAATGGCAAATCCACTGTTACCGCCCTGACCAAGCACGTTTTGACTGCACTAGGAGAGTCAGTAGTTATAGCGGGCAACTTTGGTGAGCCAATTTTTGATGTTAATGATCCGGGGGAAACAGGCTTCATAGTTTTGGAACTAAGCTCATATCAGCTTGAGCTATCTCCTGGGTATAATCTCACTACAGCGTGTCTACTTAATATTAGTACCGATCATTTAGACCGTCACAAATCTATGAGCTCCTATGCGAAGGCAAAAGCAAACATCTTCAATCGGGCACAGAGCGGTTTTGTTTTGGGGACCGACGAGTGGTGCCAAAACATAGCACAGAAGAGTATGGCTGCTTTGATTGACCCCACCTCATGGCCACCTTTACCTGATAACCCAGCTCTCGTGGGAAATCATCAGCGCCAAAATTGCGCCGCAGTTTTGGAAATGCTTAAATATCTTGGTTTTGAGCATAATGAAATACTAACTGCAATGGACACATTCCCGGGGTTGGCACATCGCCAAGAAGTTATAGGAGCTGACAAGAAGTGGCTTTTTGTAAATGATAGCAAGGCTACAAATCCCATTAGCACTGCTATTGCACTTAAGGCCTACACCAACATCCATTGGCTGGCTGGAGGTCAGGGCAAAGATGGCGGGTTAGATGATCTAAATGATGCTTTAAAACGGGTCGAAAAAGCGTATCTCTTTGGCGAAAATGCCTCTGAGTTAGCTGATTTGTGCCTGATGCAAAATGTGCCTTTTAGGTTATTTGATACTCTTGCCCAAGCCACGGCCACAGCCCTTGCAGAAAGCGGTGGAACACTGCTTTTGTCGCCAGCGGCGGCTTCCTGGGATCAGTACCAAAATTTTTCGGACAGGGGCGAACACTTCCGTCGCTTAATTCAAACGTATTTTAAAGACGGAGCTGCTCAATGAGCCTTATCCCGCGAAATGACACTTCCATTCTCGGTCGCTGGTGGAATGAGGTTGATCAGGGTCAAATATGGACTGTCTTGATCCTTATTCTTGCAGGTTGGGTTATTATGTTCACGGGTTCAGCACAAGAAGCCCTGCAAGACAATCAGCCACTCCTAAACTTCTCTGCTCGAAAAGCTCTAATTGTTTTTGCCGGGTTAATAATAATGTTCGGTGCAAGCCTGGTGCCGCCATCCATAATGCCGCTAATAACCCGAGCTGGTTTTGCGCTAGCTCTTTTACTTTTGCTCAGTCTGTTTATTTTTGGGGTCTCAAAGAATGGCGCAACCCGATGGCTCGCAGTACCAGGCTTGCCATTTGCTCCACAACCTACAGAATTTGTAAAGCCGTTCTTTGTATTGATCGTGGCCTTATGCCTAGCGAAGGCTCGTGACTGGGGCTTCGCGAGGGCGTTCTGGGCCGCAGCAGCATGTTGCGGAATCGTTGCTGTACTAATTATTACGCAACCCGACGTATCGCAAACCGCATTCATTGTAGTTGTTTTTCTCGTAATGGTTTTCATGGGTGGTCTGGCATTAGAGTGGGTTGTTGTACTTGGAGGCTTCGCTAGTGCTGCAGCAGTGACACTATATTTCACTATTCCGCATGTTCGCTATCGCGTTGATGGTTTCTGGATGAGAACTACGGGCCAAGATGGTAATTTACGCGACCATAATGACATGGCTGAGGATGCGTTCCGAAATGGTGGTGTCGAAGGACTTGGCCTTGGTGAAGGACGGCTAAAAACATCTATCCCAGAGGCAAAGAATGATATGCCATTAGCAATAATTGGTGAAGAAATGGGTCTAATTGGCGCGCTAGTCGTGTTTGGCTTTTTTATCCTCGTATGGACACGCACCCAACGACGACTAGCAAATATGTCTAATGATTTTCAACGATTAGGGGCCATTGGATTAGCTTTTCTCTTAATAGCACAGGCATTGATCAATATATTCTATACCATTGGTCTAATTCCGACAACCGGCATTACCCTACCCTTTTTCTCCGATGGAGGTTCCTCACTAATAGCTTCAGCTTTAACGGTTGGATTTTTATTATCATTAACACGACAACGAGCGCCGCACATGGCAGGACAGAGAGTATGACGCATATATGTCTCGCAGCTGGCGGAACCGGCGGCCATATGTTCCCTGCAGCGGCGCTGGCCGCGGAGCTTAGTAAACAAAGCGTGAAATTAAGCTTAATTACCGACCAGCGAGGTACACATCATACCAGAGCATTTCCTAATATTGAAGCCAGCATCGTTGAATCTGCGCCAATGGTGGGAAAGGGATTAGGACAACGTATTGGGGGCTTTCTCAAGCTAGTACGTGGCATAATTTACGCGCGTCGGTTGCTGGTAAAAAGCGCTCCAGATATCGTGGTGGGCTTTGGGGGGCACCCATCTGTCCCTCCCCTTATTGCAGCCTGGCTGCTAGGAATTCCGACAATACTTCATGAGCAAAATGCGGTTATGGGACAAGCGAATAGGTTAGCCAGCCGGTTTGCAAAAAAAATAGCCCTGTCGTTTCCCGATACCGTGGCTCAAGTAAAACCAGAGCGTGCAACTTTTGTAGGTAATCCTGTACGACCCGAATTTTATCACATCCCAAAATTAACGCCGTCATCTCAAACTTTTGAATTGCTGGCCTTCGGTGGCTCGCTCGGGGCAGGCATTATTGCTGATCTAGTGCCTTCTGCTTTGGCAACCCTCTCAAATGAACAGCGGTCAAGAATCAACCTAACAATTCAGTTAAGGCCTGAGGATCAGGGAAAAGCACAAGCTACCTTATCAGGTTTAGACTTAGGTAAGTTGGATATACAGGTCTTCCTTAATCCTATGGTAGATTTCCTATCTAAATCCCACTTGGTAATTTGTCGTGCCGGAGCTAGTACCATTGCTGAAATAGCTCTTGCTGGCCGCCCTGCCCTAATGATTCCGCTCGCGCTTCACAGGGACTCTCAGCAAATAAGAAATGCGAAATATCTAGTTCAAGCCGGCGGTGGAAAAATTCTGATGGAAACAGAAACTACATGTCACACAC
>CAXQZM010000083.1:0-18330 GCA_964228455.1 Alphaproteobacteria bacterium
AACTATTATTGTATGGGTCGATCCTACGTCGCCTCTTCAGGTTTAAATTTTTCCTTGTTCAATTATCAAGTTACCGACGGCGCTCAGCCCCTTTTTCCGGGATCAAGCCTTTAGGCGCAAATCTTAGAACGAGAAGCAGCAGCAAACCCAAAAAGAAATATTTAAAAAATGGTACTGAAGTCTCTACCCATAATTTTATGACCCCTGTCCACTGCGGTAGGCTATCGGCGAATTGACTCGCGATTGGATCTGACTGAACCCAAAGGAACCAAATTAACATGCCACCCAAGATTGCTCCTGAGTTGTTGCCAGAGCCTCCAATAATTACCATTACCCATATGAGGAATGTAAACCTCATCGCCACATACGAGATGGGGGTAAATCCTGAGCCAGATACAACAACTAACATTGCACCAGCAATGCCAATCACGATGGATCCTAGAACAAAAATCTGAAGATGACGGGCAACTACGTTTTTACCCATCGCATTAGCCGCTGTTTCATTGTCCCGAATCGCGCGCATCATTCGGCCCCACGGCGAATTCAACGCCCGATAGGCAAGGAAGAAGATTACCGCCAAAATAATTGAAATAAGCGCCGTATAGGATAGTAAATTTACTAGTTTTGCAGATGTAATCATCGTTTCACGGAACGCTGGTTCAAGGTACCGAAAATCCCAGTATTTTTCTTCAGATAGACTGTTTTGGAAGGCTGACAGATCGTACCCACTTAGCCAGGCTGATAACTTCTGCACCCAAGGCTGATCTTGCATTCCTCGCACAATTATTTCACCGTTGAGCTGATCTTGGTTTGCGTAAGATGAGGCCGGGCGTGCGATTGGTGCGCCAAGTGATCCTCCGTTAATGTTTTTGATTCCTCTGGTTAGCCACTGTTCATTTTTTGCAAACGAAACAATAATTTCCGCGATACCAAGTGTTGCAATTGCAAAGTAATCCGAACGAAGTCCAAGGGTTATTTTTCCAATAAGCCAAGCAACTCCGCCAGCTGCTAGGCCACCTAAAAACCACGCTACCAAAACCGACCAAAAACCAGGGTATGGAATGCCCACCAGCGTCATCCAATTGCTGAGACCTAGACCTCCAATATTCCCGGAAGAAGCTGTATTGTAGCTCTCGATGTCTGCAACTGCTGGATCATACACTACTCGAAACAAGATGTATGCTATCACAAACGCTAGTCCCACGGCGAGCGCGCGCCAGCGATAGTGGGTCAATCGGCGCCATGCCGCCGCTAACCCAATGCAAGCTACTGTGAACAAAGTAAGACTGATAATTAAATTTGTTATGCCTCTTCCGTGCGCGCTTTTCGCCTCAAGCGCTGCGCTGTATGCACTCATAGCTGCAATGCGGTCATCAAGGCTTGCTGAACTTCCTCTTTCAAGTTCCGGTGGCACAATAGGGCCAGAGATTGGATCGTGTGTTACAAGGATTACCACAAGAGCCCCAATCACCACTGATCCCATTACGCCGGCGTTAAATAAACCAGCATAACCCCATTGCATATTTAGTCCCAAGGCCATTAACCCCGAGATTAGTCCAATGTTTACTAGCATGATGGCGTTAGTTGGGCCCTGCAGGATACCAACACTCACGATCAAAATCGCCATAAGGCCCCAGGTTATTAATACGCGTTTGTTCGCAGCTAACATTCCTAAAGCACCTTACCTTTAAATATCCCAGTGGGTCTAACGATAAGCACCAGCACAAGTACAGCAAACGTCACCGCAAATTTGTTCTCTGTCATCATAATCTGCACGTTACCGCTAAACTCCCAAGCTTCAGGCAGCAGATAGTTAAACATCTTCTTATAATTGTAAGTTATTACAAGTTCGGCAAACGCAATTACAAATCCTCCTACAATTGCGCCTATTGGGTTGCCAATGCCGCCAACTACAGCTGCTGCGAATAACGGAAGCAGCAGTAGGATGTATGTGAATGGTTTAAAGCCCTTGTCCATGCCATATAGAACTCCTGCTAGCACAGTCAGTGCACCTGCTACTATCCAAGTTATCTGTATTACCCTTTGAGGATTTATCCCGGAGAGCTGGGCAAGGTCTTCATTATCAGAGAAAGCGCGCATGGCTTTCCCAGACCGAGTATTGTTCAAGAAGTAGAAAAGAGAAATGACTGCTATTATCGCTACCACTAGTGTGGCCAATTGAGGTAGGGTTAAAGTAAATGCTTCATTAAGATCGAATAGTTTTTTAATGTTACGTACTGAAAGTTTGAGCCATTCTCCGTCCCCTGATGGCCAATACAGAGCCTTGTCTGCCCGCGATATGAGAGTTTGCTCTCGTGGTCCCACAAGAAAACGCACCAGAGAGTTGGTTATGAACATCACTCCAACAGACACTACGGTGAATATGACTGCCACTGAGCGGCTGCGCTGGTAGTATCTAAAAATAAAAAAGTTGATGCCCAATAGCATCCCAATTGTGATTGAAAAGACTATCGGTAGGCCAATAAGCAAGGCTGCTAATGGTGGTAGACCTACGAACGAGAAAAACTGTATTGTTAGCACGGAGCTGGCTGCTGCAAATGCCATCGATTCAGAATGAGCAAAGGTGGCAAAACGCAAAATTGAGTAGATTAACGTTATGCCAAGTGCTCCAAGTGCTAACTGGGATCCGTAGACTAAACCAGGAATCATAATTGTCTGCATGAACAGCAAAAATGCGCTTAACGGTTCCATAAAAAGTTCCTTGCTACCCGCCAAGAAAAGCCGCTCGGACTTCCTTATCAGCGAGCAGATTTTCTCCTGTGTCTGTATATGCATTTCTACCCTGAACCAGCACATACCCACGATCAGAAATTTCAAGTGCTTGGCGAGCATTTTGCTCCACCATGAGGATAGCAATGCCAGTTTTCGCAACTTCAATGATTCTGTCAAAGAGTTCGTCCATCACTATCGGTGAAACCCCTGCAGTTGGTTCATCTAGCATTAGCACAGTAGGCTGGGTCATCAGCGCACGCCCCACAGCAACCTGCTGGCGTTGGCCTCCTGAAAGCTCTCCAGCCAGTTGATTCCGTTTATCTGCAACAGCTGGGAACAACTCGTAAACTTGATCAATGGTTGGTTCAATATTATCGCGGCGCAAGAAAGCGCCCATTTCTAGGTTCTCTCGAACAGTCATTCCCGGGAAGACGTTTTGGGTTTGAGGAACAAACCCCATACCTCTCTTCACTCGATCTTGAGGGCTGAGTTTTCCCAATTCATTGTTGTCGAGAGTAACCGAGCCCGCTCGCAGATTTAGCATACCGAAGACTGCTTTCATGGCAGTCGACTTACCAGCACCGTTCGGACCAACAATCACGGCAATTTCGCCTTTGTCTACGCCTATGGAACAATCATGTAGGATGTCTTCGCCGAGACCATATCCGCCCGACATGTTTGATCCTTCTAGGAAGTAAGACATTATTTTGAGCCCTTCTTCTTGTTCTTTAGTCCGCCGCCCAAATAAGCATCTATTACCTCCTCATTGGCTTTCACCTCATCTGCAGTGCCTTGGGTCATGACAGTTCCTTCTGCCATCACAATAACTGGATCACACAGGCGTGAAATAAAATCCATGTCATGCTCAATCATGCAGAAGGTATACTTTAGTTCTTTGTTCAAACGCTGAATAGCATCACCAATTGTCGCGAGAAGTGTTCGGTTCACCCCGGCGCCGACTTCATCCAAGAGAACAACTTTCGCATCAACCATCATTGTTCGGCCTAGTTCAAGAAGCTTTTTTTGGCCTCCGGAGAGATTACCGGCTAGCTCATCTCGAACATGACCTAGGTTTATGAACTCCGCAACCTCGCGAGCTTTCCTTTCAATTTCTGCCTCTTTTTCCCAAACCCTTCCCGGCCGGAACCAGGTATCCCAGAGTGTTTCGCCAGCTTGATTACCAGGCACCATCATAAGGTTTTCAAGCACTGTGAGAGTTGAAAACTCATGGGCGAGCTGAAAAGTCCGCAGTAGTCCTTTATGGAAGAGTTCATGAGGCTTTAGGCCGGTTATATCTTCCTCATCGAGATAAATACTTCCTGATGTGGGTGAATATGCACCTGCAATTAGATTGAACAGCGTAGTTTTTCCCGCACCATTTGGTCCAATCAAACCTGTAATGCTTCCTGCTTCGATATTGAGCGTTGTGTTGTCTACGGCGCGAACCCCGCCGAAATGTTTGGAAACTTGTTGCACCCGAATCATTGCGACGGCTTAACAGGGCGTGCGGAGAACAAAAGCCTCAATCCGGCATATTTGCCGCTGAAAGATCCCACTTTTTATCCTTTGAAGAGAATTTTACCAGTGCGACGTGGGCGTTCTGCGTGCTGCAATGCAGTTACAGCATCTTCAAGCGGATAAGTCGCCTCCACTGGTATGTTTAGGCTTCCATCTGCTATTTTCCCGCCAACTCTCGCGTTCATTGCCATGAAATCTTGCGGTGTGGCCGTGTTAAACCAATTGACGAGCCAAAACCCTTGCAATTTTATCCCTTTAAATATGGTGTGGTGCGGTGCAAGCTTGCAGGCGTGTCCAGACAGAGCTCCATAAGAGGCAATGGTTCCTCTCCGGCTAAGCAAATCAGCTAATTGCATAGTTGCGTCACCGCCAATCGCATCCAGTCCTAAAATAGCTTTGTTTTCCCCGACCAGTTGTTTTACTTTTTCATGGAGTTGCGGGTCTGTGCTATGGAACACATGATCGTAACCTTCTAGCGTTAATGCAGCTGAGTCACTTCGCACCAAGTTAATGATATTGATACCAAGATCTTTGGCAAATACATTTACTGCCTGGCCTACGTTTGAATTTGCTGCATTCTGTATGACCCAGCCACCTTTTGGTACGTCTAGAACGGAGGTTAATAATAGATAAGCCGTTGGTGGGTTGATTAGGGCCATGGCTAGTTGTTCGGCTGGTAGCTCATTAGGCAGTGGCAATAGCTTGTCTGCGGGACAAATTAATTGGCTAGACCAAACGCCACCGCCCATCGGTAGCGACACTCGTTGGCCTAATAGTTTATCAGACACTCCCTTTCCAATTTTGGATACTTTCCCAACTCCCTCGTTACCCAGTGAAGCAGGAAATTTCTTGGGCAAAACCCCGTACATTCCTCTAACTGTAAGGCAATCGGAGGGATTAATATTGGCAGCTTCCAGATCAATAACCACTTCACCTTGATCTGGGGTTAGATCCTGAAGTTCAACAACTGACACCACATCCTCGGGTGCGCCAAATTTTTGCAATTGAATAGAAACGCCCACTTATCTCTCCTTGTGAGTTATTAATTAAATGCGACTTTACTGCCGCTGTATAGACCATACTCTTGTGCGAGGCCTTCTCGGACCTCTAAGACAAACTTTACTGGTCCGTTACTTTGAATTGAAGTTTCGTTGAGTGGTATTCCCTGTTTAACTGAATCTATAGTTCCATCTTCAGTGATGAATACGATGTCGAGCGGACTGAGCGTATTACGCATCCAAAATGATCGCTTTTGTGATTCCTCAAACATAAATAACATGCCGTAGTTATCTGGCAGATTCTCTCGAAACATCAGGCCACGAGTTTGTTGATTGGGCGTTACTGCAAGCTCTAACAACAGCTCAAAGCTTCCGGTCTCGGTCGTCATGATGATGGATACAGCGGGAAATGTTACGGGTTCAACGCCCTCGGGTAATTTTGCAGTCGGGGGTTGTTGAGTTTGTGCTGCCGCTGATGAGGCACACAGTATGATTATATAGACAAGCGTCCGCATGGCGGCTGCTTTGCCTCAAAGCGCAAGCAAAAGCGAGGGCCAAAGCTCAGTGCTTTACTTTTTTTATTTGAGGCTTAAGGCATGGTCTAGCAGCGGTGCTGGGAAAACTCAGCTGAGAATACACGCTTTGAACCTGTTGGTTAGGACCAGCGAAGGGAGATCAAATGCCGAAGAATGCGGCACTTTTTGTCGGCCAAGCCGTCTTGTTTCTATCAAGTCCATTTCTGTTGTGGCAGATATTTGTTTGGGTTTTCGCACCAAAAGCTATCGTCTTTCCTGCTCCGCTCGATGCTTTTGCTACTTTTGTGGGCCCACAGTCCACCCTGCTCTGGAGTGCGTTGACGGATAGTCTTGCGGTCTTAGTATTTTCGGTGCCGATTGCCGTTTTTGTCGGCGTCAGTTTAGCGCTTGTTTTTTCTTTGTTTTCTTCGGTGCGTGCCTTAGCCCTGCCGGCACTAGTTGGTATATTTGCCATGCCAATCTACGCCTTAAACCGCGCACTTTTTTCTGTAATGCAATTAGGTTTCGGAACAAAAGTTCTGGTAGCAGCCTTAATACTTTATTTCCCAGTTCTGGTAGCGGGTTTGGTTGGCCTTCGAAGCATTGAACCTTCGGTTATTGAGGCTGCTAAATTGGATGGTGCCAGTCGAAGCCAAATTCTAATACAGATAATGCTTCCGTTAGCAGGGCCAGCGTTAGCGGGGGGGTTGCTTGCAGCGGGTGCAGTTGCGCCTTTGGCCTTATTTGCTGCAGAACAGACTGGCTCTCCAGGTGGCCTGGGTCAGCTTATTCGATCACAATTTGTACAGAATGTAGATTTAGCATTTGGCGGTGTAGCTCTTCTGATACTCATTGGTCTCGCTCTTTTTGCTCTCGCAGATGGAGTCCGCAGGCTACTTTCGCTCAACAATTCCGACACTTTTGAACAACTTAAAAGGAATTAAATCCATGAAAAAAATACTAGGCATTGCAATATTCTCTCTTGCCGCAACGCCAGCATTCGCTGAGCCGTATCGAGTGCTGCTTGATTGGTTTTTTAACCCTGATCACGGCCCAATACTTGTAGCTGAGGCGCTCGGTTATTTTGATGAAGCAGGATTAGAGGTGGAGCTCATTGAGCCTGCTGATCCCACTGCTCCTCCATTTCAAGCGGCGACGGGAGAAGGCGATATAGCGATTTCTTATCAGCCCGACTTTCATTTACTTACGAACCAGGGCCTAGAAATTGAGTGGGTTGGCACAATTGTGGATACGCCATTAAATTCAATGGTGGTTGCTGGAGATGGTCCAATAAACAGCTTGGCTGATCTAGCGGGGCAGCGAATTGGATATTCCGTAGATGGATTTCAGACAGTGTTGGTAGACACCATGCTCAATACAGCAGGCCTCAGCCTTGCTGACGTAGAGCTAATTAATGTTAATTTTGCGCTATCTCCATCAATTTATGCTGGGCAAGTGGTTGCTGCAATAGGTGCTTTCCGCAACTTTGAGTTAAATCAGATGGAGCTCGATGGAGCCCCGGGGAGGGTATTTTTGCCTGAGGACTTCGGCGTTCCTAAATATGCAGAGCTAATTTTTGTGGCCAACTCAGATAGCGCTGAATCTGAAAAAACTGCTGCATTTTTGGAAGCGGTAGAACGTGGTGCACGTGCTATTGCAAATGACACCAGTGGGACTTTCAATTTATTTATAAATGGGCGTGAAGCGTTATTAGACACTCCTTTAAATCGCAAAGCCTGGGAAGATACAGCACCGCTATTAGCGACTGATGTGGTTGGTTTTGATCTGGCGCAGAGTGCTGAGATGGAAGCCTATATGAGAGATGCTGGGTTAATAGATTAACGCATCTCTAAGTTTTAAGCAGCGCTGTCTATAAGGCTGACAGCGCTGTTAAGGCGCTTTTCGGAGTTATGAAAAGTCGAGTGTATTTTCAGTCCTAAACAGTTCCCTGGGCAGCCTATAACATTGCTTAAAAAGGAATGTCGTCGTCAAGGTCTAAAGGTGCGCCGTTACCCATATTGTTTTGACCAAAGCCCCCGGCTGCTCCAGCGCTAAAGCCACTTGCTTCAGTGCCGCTGCTGTAATTATTACCTTCACCGCTTTCACCTCGACCGCCAAGTAGAGTTAACTCGCCCCTATATTGCCGAAGTACTACCTCTGTTGAGTACTTATCTTGACCTTGCTGGTCTTGCCATTTTCTAGTTTCTAGTTGACCTTCCAAATAAACGGTAGAACCTTTTTTCAAGTATCGTTCCGCAATATCTGCTAGCCTGTCGTTGAATATAGCCACTCTGTGCCATTCTGTACGCTCTCGGTTTTCCCCCGTTCCTTTGTCTCTCCATCGCTCGGAGGTGGCGACAGATAAGTTTACAACCTTGCCACCATTGGAAAAGCTGCGCACTTCAGGGTCCCGTCCCAAGTTACCAACTAGAATCACTTTGTTTACTGAGCCTGCCATAGAAACCTCACTAATGTTATTAAGGGCCCTAAATACAATCCAAACTGTGGATAGGGCAACTAATATCAGAACAAAAGAGGAATTAAAGAGACTGGCCTTTCCGCTTTAAGCCCCTAAGTGGAGCTCATGAGCGAGGTTAATGTCGAATCTAAATTCATATCAGTTCGCGGCGCGCGTGAGCATAACCTCAAACGTGTTGACGTGGATCTACCTAGAAACAAATTGGTAGTCTTCACGGGCCTCTCTGGTTCTGGTAAATCATCTCTGGCATTTGATACCATTTATGCAGAAGGTCAAAGGCGCTACGTCGAGAGCTTGTCTGCGTATGCACGCCAATTTTTGGAACTTATGCAAAAGCCAGAGGTTGACTCAATAGAGGGTCTCTCCCCGGCAATTTCTATTGAGCAAAAGACAACCTCGAAGAACCCCCGCTCTACGGTTGGAACTGTTACAGAGATTTATGACTATTTGAGGCTCTTGTTTGCGCGAGTTGGGATTCCTTTTTCACCTGCGACTGGTTTGCCGATCCAAAGCCAAACAATCAGTCAAATGGTCGATATCATAAAAGAGATGGAGCAGCGTTCTCGAATTATGATTGTGGCTCCGTTGGTTCGTGGTCGAAAGGGTGAGTATAGAAAGGAAATCCTAGATCTTCAAAAGCGAGGTTTTCAGAGGTTGATAGTTGATGGTGAAATGCACTTGATTGAAGAGGTGCCATCGCTTGATAAAAAAATAAAGCACACAATAGAAGTTGTTGTAGATCGTTTAGTTATTAAACCAGAATTAGATATGCAGCGTGTTGCAGACTCTCTTGAAACAGCTCTAGAGCTATCTGGTGGGCTTGTTTATACAGAGGATGTGGCAACGGGAGGTCGTCAGACATTTAGTTCAAAGTTTGCGTGTCCAGAGAGTGGTTTTACAATTGATGAAGTGGAACCAAGGCTTTTTTCGTTTAATAATCCGTTTGGAGCATGCCCGGCCTGTGATGGACTTGGCTCAACGCTGTACTTCGACCCCAATTTAATAGTTCCTGATAAGAGCCTAAGCTTATCAAAAGGGGCCATTGCACCTTGGGCTTCATCTAGCTCTAAGTATTATGGGCAAACGCTCAAAGCATTAGCCGCGCATTTTGGATTTTCACTGGACCTTCCTTATTTAGCGCTTCCTAAAAGGATCCAAACTATTCTGATGTCCGGCTCCGGTGATGAGGTGGTGGCGTTTTCATACTCTGATGGATCACGCTCTTATAAGACAACTCGCGCATTTGAGGGTTTGGTGCCAAATTTTGAGCGTCGTTACCGAGAGACTGATAGTGATTGGGTAAGAGACGAACTTGGAAAATTTCAATCTAAAGCCCCTTGCTCATCATGTGGTGGCTACCGTCTTAAGGAAGAAGCAAGGGTCGTAAAAATTGATAATCAACATATTGGCCAAGTAACAGATCGCTCAATTGGAGATGCGCTCACCTGGGCACGAAATCTTCCAAACACTCTAACACCGAAGCAGAATGAAATTGGGGAACGAATACTAAAAGAAATTACAGAACGGCTTGGTTTTTTAAATAATGTTGGCCTCGATTATTTAACTTTAAACCGCTCGTCGGCCACACTTTCTGGAGGCGAAAGTCAGCGTATTCGACTTGCCAGTCAAATCGGCTCCGGTCTAACAGGGGTTCTTTATGTCTTGGATGAGCCGTCAATTGGGCTGCATCAACGAGATAACGAACGTCTGCTAAAAACGTTGACCCGGTTGAGAGATCTCGGAAATACTGTGATTGTTGTAGAGCATGATGAAGATGCTATTCGTGCGGCAGATTACTTGGTTGATATTGGTCCAGGAGCAGGGGTGCATGGCGGAGAAATTGTAGCGGAGGGCGCGCCTCTTGATGTAATTGCCGCCGAAGAATCTCTCACTGCGAAGTATCTGTCTGGTAAGCTGCGTATTGGCGTGCCGGCGGAACGGCGTCCAATTTTGAAGAATCGGCGGCTAAAGGTAATAAATGCCACTGGAAACAATCTTGACAATGTAACAGTAGATTATCCCTTAGGTGTTATGACCTGCGTCACTGGTGTTTCCGGGTCAGGCAAATCAACCCTAACTCTTGAGACCCTGTATAAAGCATTATCTCGTCAGCTCTATGGATCAAAAGACTTACCTCTTCCACACAATGGCATTGAAGGTTTGGAGCTTGTTGATAAGGTTATTGATATAGACCAGAGCCCAATTGGCCGAACTCCTCGTTCAAATCCTGCAACCTACACGGGTGCCTTCGGGCCTATTCGAGACTGGTTCGCGGGCTTGCCGGATTCAAAGGCTCGTGGGTACAAGCCGGGTCGTTTCTCCTTCAATGTCAAAGGTGGGCGCTGCGAAGCTTGTCAAGGAGATGGGCTAATTAAGATTGAGATGCACTTTTTGCCGGATGTATATGTTCAATGCGATAGTTGTAATGGGCAGCGTTACAATCGTGAAACACTAGAGGTCAGGTTTAGGGGTAAATCTATCGCGGAGGTGTTGGATATGACGGTAGAAGAGGGCGTAAAGTTTTTCTCTGCCGTCCCTAGTATAAGAAATAAATTATCCATGCTTGAACGTGTGGGTTTAGGATATATCAAAATCGGACAGTCCGCGACTACTCTTTCAGGGGGAGAGGCTCAAAGGGTAAAACTGGCCAAGGAGTTGGCCAAGCGGTCGACTGGAAAAACCGTGTATATTTTAGACGAACCAACAACGGGTCTTCATTTTGATGATGTTCGCAAATTATTGGAAGTACTTCACGAGTTGGTGGATCAAGGGAATACCGTAATCGTTATTGAGCATAATCTAGAAGTCATCAAAACCGCAGATTGGGTTATTGATATAGGGCCAGAGGGAGGAAGCGGAGGCGGTCAAATCGTTGCTGCCGGAACTCCTGAAAAAGTCGCCACTGTGGGAGGTTCCTACACTGGACGATATTTGCAGGGTTGTTTGTAAAGGGGCTGTCAAAAACTATCCGAACAGCGTAAATGGTTAGCATGAGAACTGGTATTTATCCTGGAACTTTTGACCCAATTACAAATGGGCATTTAGATATAATTAAGCGGGCCACGAAAGTAATGGATCGTTTGGTTGTTGGTATTGCCTTTAATTCTTCCAAATCGCCTCTCTTCAACCCCAGTGAGCGCGAGGCTCAAGTGGCGTTGGAGATAAAAGAATTGGATACTGGGTCTTGCGAAGTGCAGGTCAAGCGATTTGATCACTTGCTAATGCATTTTGCTAAAGAGCAGAATGCAAATTTTATAATCCGGGGTATTCGAGCTGTTTCAGATTTTGAATATGAATTTCAGCTTGCGTCAATGAATTATGCAATGGAGCCGGATGTGGAGACGCTTTTCTTGCCTGCTTCTGAGGGCAATCAGTTTATAGCTTCTAGCTTGGTAAAGGAGATTGCTCGGCTCAACGGGGATATTAGTAGTTTTGTGCCGAGGAGGGTTGAAAAGGCTTTGCTGGAACGATTCGGACATGACTAATTGGGGAGGCCTGCAGGCGGCCTTAAACAAAATCCTAGATCCTGAGACTGGGAAGGGTTTGTTGGATGCAGGGAAGATAAAAGGCCTCAACGTGTCCGACGATGGAATGGCCTCTATGGTGCTTGAAGTTTCAGCTTCTTTGGCTTCATCCTATGAGCCTGTCCGCGCCGAGGCTGAGGCAGCAGCAGGATCAATCGCTGGTATCAAGAATGCTCAAGTCGTTCTTACAGCAGAAGCCTCACCAAGTCAGAGCCAAGTTAGTTCAGAAGCGAATAAAAAACGTATCCCTAAGCCCAAGGAAATGGAGGCGCCTAAACCAAAGGTGCCTGGAGTAAATAACATAGTTGCAATCGCAAGTGGCAAGGGTGGCGTTGGTAAGTCTACTTTGACAATGAATTTAGCTCTTCTTTTGAAAGAGCAGGGGTTGAAAGTGGGGGTTCTCGATGCGGACATCTATGGTCCGTCCGTGCCCAGATTGTCTGGTATGGAGGGTCGTCGCCCATTAGGTAATGAAAAGAACCATGCAATCCCCCTTGATGCATTTGGTCTTCAGGTTCTTTCAATTGGCTTCATGCTTAAGGATCCGCGTACTGCTATGATCTGGCGTGGTCCCATGGTTCAGCAAGCGCTTATGCAACTGCTTCAGCAAGCTCAATGGGGGCCATCGGAGACTGACCCTGCTCCGCTGGATGTTTTACTAATTGATATGCCCCCAGGAACGGGCGATGTTCAGCTGTCTTTAGCGCAGACTGTGCAGGTTAATGGCGCTATTGTGGTTTCCACTCCGCAAGATCTCGCTCTCCTAGATGCTAGAAAGGGGATTAGTCTATTTGAGAAGATGGAGGTGCCGCTTCTAGGCTTGATCGAGAATATGTCCTCTTTTGTATGCGATGGGTGTGGAATGAGTCACGATATCTTTGGCAGTGGGGGTGTTCAGTCTGAAGCCGAAGAACTTGGGATTTCTTTTTTAGGCGCGGTTCCGCTGAGTATGTCCCTTCGGCTGGCCAGTGATGAGGGTGCACCGCTACCAGTTTCTAAGCCTGATGATCCTGCTTTGGATAAATTACGCGAGATTGCAATCAGTCTTAAAGAAAAACTAATATAATGTTGCCAACACCAAATCCAACTGTGCTTAGTATTGATCCTTATGTTCCTGGCAAACATGGAGAAGATAGTGCAATAAATCGACCACTAAAGTTAAGTGCCAATGAAAGTTCTCTTGGCCCAGCGCCTGGTGCTGTTGCAGCCCTTAAAAAGTTATCAATAGATGCTCACCGTTATCCTGATGGTGATGCCAAGGCTCTGCGTGCCGCGCTTTCAGAACGCTTCGAGATTCCTTCGGATCGTATTGTCTGTGGGGCTGGATCAGATGAGCTGATTGCCTTGACTTGCCAAGCATACCTCAAGCCAGGCGACGAAATTCTATATCCGGAGCATGGGTTTTTAATGTATGCAATTTCTGCTTTAGCTTCAGGAGGCGTGCCCAAGACGGCACCAGAAAAAAATTGTCGAGCTGATATTGGTGCATTGCTAGATGCCGTGACGCCAAAGACAAAAATCGTTTTTCTCGCGAATCCAAACAATCCGACTGGTTCGTATGTGACTCGTCAAGAGCTTGCGGATTTGCAGGCCGGCTTGCCATCTCACGTCTTGCTCGTCGTAGACGGTGCCTACCGCGAATACGTTGAGCAGCCTGATTATTCATCCGGCATCGAGTTAGTTTCAGCAGGAAAACAAAATGTTCTTGTTACAGGCACATTGTCAAAGATTTTTGGGTTAGGCGGGCTTCGTGTTGGCTGGGCGTACGGAAGTGACCATCTAGTTGACGTCTTAAACCGTGTGCGAGGTCCTTTCAACGTGAGTTCCGCCGCCCAGGTGGCAGCGGTTGAGGCATTGAATGATCACGAATGGGAAGAGAAGGTCAGGCGCCTTAATAACGATCAAATAGGCCCTTTGACCCAACGTATAACAGCCCTCGGCTTAAGGGCTTATTCTACGGTAGCAAATTTTATCCTGATTGATTTGGGTAGCGATACTAAACGAATTAAGGTTGATCAGGCCCTTCAGAGCAAGGGTATTTTTCTTCGTCAAGTTTCCGCCTATGGATTAGGAACTTGTTTACGAATGACGATAGGAACTGAAGCTGAAAACGATCGGGTGTTAGAAGCATTATCAGTGCTTTTGTAAGTTTGAATTTACTCTTCGTTCCAAACTCCAGGCAAGAAAAAACGTAGGTACCAGCGCTAAAGTTATCATAATCAGGCTTGGTGGACCTGTTCTCCCTAGATTTCCAGCTTCTGCGTGGCCAAAGATTTTCATGGATAGAGTTGTTATGCCAGTAGGTTGCAGCAACATCGTAGCTGAGAGTTCTTTAATCGCATCGATGAAAACCAGGAGGCCTGCAGTCAAAAGCGCGGGCCAAATAACCGGTAAAATAACGTTCAACAAGGTGTTTAGCGGACCCCTCCCGAGAGTGCGTGAGGCGGAGTCTAAATTTGGTGAGATTCTGGTTAGTGCCGCATCAATTCCACCTTGAGCTAGTGCCATAAATCGAATTGCATAAGCAAAAATTAGTGGAAACCCGGATGAGAAAATTAGAAGTCCAAGGTTGTAGGAGAATACTCGTTCCGAGATGCCATCAATAAAATTATCAAATCTCAAAACAGGTATAAGAAGACCGATGCCAATCATTGTTCCAGGCACAGCGTAACCACTGGCAGCAAGACGAATTATTCGATTGAACCACTGTGCAGGATTGAGCCGTGCCGCATACACTAAAATGATCGCTAACGTTAGAGTCAGTATAGCCCCAAGGGTAGCTAACCATAAGGAGGTGCTTACAGAGCTCCACAGCGCTTCATCTAGAAACATAAGTGGGCGAGCCATTGACGCTTTAAGGTGTATGTAGAATGGAATGCCAAATCCGATAATTGGAGGTAATGCACATACTAAGGTTACAATTCCCGCCCATGTGCTACTAATCTTAGCCGGGAACATGGAAATTTGACCGCGTCCTGTGCGCCGTTCAAAAAATGCAGATCTGGCACGTGCATTTCGCTCAATATAAATTAGCCCAACCACAACTGAAAAAAGAACAAGTGCTACGGCTGCGGCTCCTCCAAGGGAACCTCGATTGATCCACACGTTTTCGATTTGGAATGTTAAAGTAAATACACCCAAAAAGCGCACCGCGCCGATATCGTTCAAAGTCTCCATCAAGCAGAGGATTACTCCTAATATTACTGCGGGGCCTGCTAATGGAATAATTACTTTGAAGGCTACTGTCCAAGCTTTTGCTCCCAAAGTTCGGGCAACTTCCGCCACATGAGCTCCTTGCATTGCAAAAGTTGCGCGGACAGTCAGGTACACATAAGGGTATAGGATAGACGACAAGATAAATATTGCACCTGGCAACGAGCGAAACTCTGGAAACCAATATTGCTTGCTCGTTATGCGTATTGAATCGCTTAGTACGGTATTGCCAAGTATCCAGCGAAGCAACTTCTGCACTGGGCCTGCGAAATCTAAAAACTCTACAAAACCATAAGCAGCAATATAAGGCGGCAGTGCGAGTGGTAGTACAACAGCCCATGCAAGCACCTGCCTTCCTGGGAACCGATAAAATGTAACTAGATAAGCTAACCCTGTCCCTGTCATTGCTGTTAAGACAGAGACACCTAGCATCAGTTGTAAGGTTACCCAGCTGGCTCGAGGCATAACCGTTTGCACAATTTTAAAAAATTCAGGGCCACCTGAGGTAATTGCTAAGTACGCTAAAAATGCAACTGGGGTGAGTATTAGAGCAGCTATAATAAGCGCTGCGATAGTCCAGGCTGGATGTGAGATGCCGCGGTTCACAGGCTCGCCCTATAGAGTAGTGAGCGGAAGGCAAGCCATGGCTGGCCTTCCACGTTCATTTTTGCTTAATTGTTTAAACCAACACGATCTACCATTTCAGAAGCTGCAGCGCTGTTTGCTGCAATATCTGTGAGGGGCAGTGTATCGGGATTCAGATCTCCAAATCCTAGTACGATTTCAGAGGCTGACGCGTTGGGAGAAACTGGGTATTCGAACACTATTTCCGCGTAAATTTCCTGTGCAGCATCAGATGCTAAGAACTCCATTAAAGATTTTGCTCCATCTGGATTTGGGCTATTTAAAGCCATTGCCATTCCTGAGATGTTCATGTGCGTGCCTCGATCAGCAGCGTTAGGTAGCACAACATTCATGGCCGCGGCCCAATCTTTTTGTTCTGGTTCAGTTTGGTTGGTGATCATTAGGCCAACATAATAAGTGTTGCCGAGACCAATCATGCATTCACCTTCGTAAATACCCTTCGCTTGAGCACGGTCATTTCCAGTTGGGGTCCGTGCATGGTTAGATTTCAGCCCGTCCATCCAAGATTCAGTTGCCACCTCACCAAGGTTTGCAATTAAGGATGCGAAAAGTGCGTTATTGTATGGGTGTTGGCCGTCTCGGTGACAAATCATGCCTGCGTATGCTGGATCTGCAAGGTCTTCATACGTTGCAGGTGGATTATCTAGTTCTTTTGAAACATAAATTGCACGACCACGTTGTGTAAGGCCGTACCAGTGGCCTTCGTCGTCGCGATACTGCGCGGGTATTTGCCTATTAATTGAGTCAATATTGACAGCTTGGGTGACGCCGGCATTTTTTAGAGCAACAAGTCGGCTGATATCAACGGTAAGAAATACGTCTGCGGGTGAGTTTTCGCCTTCCTCTGTAACGCGCTCGATCATACCTTTCTTTAGGTAGACTGCTTCAACATCTAGGCCGCTCTCGTCTTCGAAAGCACTAAGCAATGGCGCTATTAAGTCGGGCTGTCGGTAAGAATAGACAGTTAAGGTTTCGGCAGTTGCGCAGGCGCCGAAACCAAGAGCAGTTGTTGCAAGGAAAATACGGGTCATTGGTGTCTCCATTTATAGTGCACCGATTTAGTCCTTTATCTACTAACTTCCAAAATAGTACCCGTCGAGTCCTATTTTGCAAAACTGATTTTTACTTTCTAAAGGCCGCGTGCATATGTCGTTTGCTCGATTTCAGGCGTATTAAAAAAAAATATTATCAATCCTATAAGAGCATTTTTAGCTTGAATACTTCTTCCTGTATTCGCTGATCAAAATTTGGATAATCAATTCCAACTAGTCTTCGAGATGCGGCAAAATCGGCAGGGCGATTTACACATTGAGCTGCGATTAATTTATCGTTGCGGAAGCCAAATACTGAGAAACTCTGATCACCAGGTTGACCTCCATAGAATACAGGTCTCAAATCAGAGCACCAAATACCAACCATCTGAAGCTTCCAATCTCCTTGGAAAGACCAAAACCAGGGGGCCGCCGCTGGGGGTAGTTCATTCCCTAAGATGTGCGCAGCTGCGCATTTGGCACTATAAATTGCTTGGTCAACTGACTCTAAGCGAGCAGGTTGTGGTAAAAAATTATGTTGTGCAATCGCGACGTCTCCAACTGCGTAGATATTGTCTGCAACCAGGGAGTTTCTGTCAGCTTTGAGTTTTCCTGGCTCGCAGAGTCCGAGTTCAACAGCAAGTTGGTCATTTGCTTCTCCACCGACGGCTATTAAAATAAGATCATACGAATCTGCTTCTTCTGCGGAAACTGACTTCTGCAAGCAGAAGGTTATCCCTTTCGCTTCCAATGCAATTTGTGCGCTGCTTGCAATTGGTTCCGCAGCTGCTCGACCCATAACCTGCGAGGCGAGATCATAAACTTTAATTTCATTTACTTTTCCCGCCAGAGCGGCAGCTGCCTCGAGCCCAATAAAACCAGCCCCTAAGATAAGTACTCTAGTGTCTCTGGCAACTGAGAGCCTGAGGCGTTCTGCATCATTGATCGTCCTTAGAACATGAGTTTTGGAAGCTGGAAACCCTGATAGAGTGCGCGGGCTCATGCCAGTTGCAAGCACCAAAATATCGTAACTTGGTAAGTTTTGAACTGTTATGGTCTGACCGAGATGCATACCAATTTTATTTTCCAGATAGTAAGCTTCGGACCGAAGTAATGTTCTCTCTGGTTCTTGGTCGCCTGTTAACACTGCTTTTGATAGTGGAGGCCGCTCATATGGAAGATACAACTCATCGCCATAAAGGTTGATCGCGCCATTAAATCCGCCCTGGCGCAATGATACCGCTGTTTGGCATGCTGCTTGACCGGCACCGATGATAACAACATTCGTCATTAATTTGGCGACAGCATAAAAAAAGGGGGGGCGCAATGCCCCCCCAATATGAAAAATATATAAACTTTCCTTTGACTAAGCGGCGCCTGCGCGACTCTCGTCGGAAGTTGCTGCAGCCCAGATGGCTACACCAAATGCGATTTTGTTAACAAAATCCGCCAGGTTGTAGATCAGGTTCAACGTGGCATCGCCTTCAAGAACACCTGCGTATCCAAGCAAGTACCCTAGTGGATAGATTGCCCAACCGACTGTCACAATCCATTTCAGGGTGTTGAAAGCCATCTGCGAAGACTTAGTGCCTTGCGATGCGTTAATTTCTGACGCCTCGCCTGCAAAAATCTCGTAGATGATATATAGCCATGCGGCTGTACCGAGAATGAAAC
>CAXQZM010000084.1:0-7667 GCA_964228455.1 Alphaproteobacteria bacterium
AATTCCTAAATTGCGTCGACGACTATTCTCAAGATCAATGGCACGGTCTTCTAATGCCATGATCTGGTCCTGAAACTCCTCTGAGGTGAGTGACCCTTCATGGTCAAGTAACTCATTTCTGCGACCTTGTAGTCGGGCTAATCTTTCCTGATATGCCGCATTAATTAGGTCACGAGTCCGTTCTGTTTCAGCCTGTATAGACAAATAAACCGAAGCCTTACTTTGAACTTCGGCAATGTTTATAACAAGAATATCTATATTTTGGTCATTCTCCTCACCACTGCCCTCCTCAGAAAACGCACTAAATCGTGGGAGGATTAAACCCAGAAACGTTACAGCAAAACCAACAACCAGCAGTCTTCCCATAGACTTAAAAGCCTACCCCAAAGCTAAAGGATGATTGTTGCTGCTTATCAAAGCTTTCACTGGATTGTGCAAAACCCCAATCAAAGTTCAGAGGACCGATTGGTGAAACCCAGGTAATTCCTACACCAGCAGAGGTTCTTAATTTATCTGAGTCACTAATCGCTGTAGTGCCACTTTTAGATACTAAGTTATAGTTTGAGCCCTGATCAAAAGCTGAACCAGCATCATAAAAAACTCTTGCTCCCAATCCTGTATTTGCCATTCCTGGAATAGGAAACTGCAGTTCTGCAGACCCGCCATAATAACTTAATGATCCTATCGCATCCTGAGTGGAAGATGCTCTAGGGCCGATCCCTCCCCGAGCAAATCCACGCACCAAATCACCCCCAATAGTATATCGGTCAATGAAAGGAACCGTTCCCCCAGAAGGGGCGGTAATTCTGCCTGCTGAAGACGATAACTTGAGCACTAAATTTTCGCCCAATGGCTGAAAATAGTTGAAGTCATAAGTGAGCGAATTCCAATTTGCATCGCCTGAAAAACCTGCTGCACGCCCACTCAAATTGAAGAGTACACCGCTGGTTGGATCAAATGGAGAATCCAGATTATTAAAACTTAGGGTGCTTTCAACCGTGTTGCGAGTGGTGTTAGTTTCTTGATCTTGAATAGCCAAGGTCGAGCTAGTCACCTCCGATATCATAGAATTTTTGCTAGCTAATGACCAATTCTGGGACCAGTATTCAGACAACTTATATCCGCTGGAAAGACCTCCGCCCTGATCCTTAATAGAATATCCTGAACCTTGGACTTGCGCGGTCTCATCAAAAATTTCGAAACCTCCGGATATTTCTCTACCAAACATCCAGGGCTCATTAAAGGAAATGCTATAACTTCTGCTATCAGAACCTAAATCAACTGAGGCACCCACGCGCTGGCCACGACCTAAAAAATTAGACTCACTGTACGCGAATGACAAAGTAGGCCCCCCTCCAGATGATACGCCTCCACCAAAAGTAAGGCTTCCCGTTGGAGCTTCCTCAACTTCAACAGTCACAATCGCTTGGCCAGGTCCGGTACCTGGGCGCAGAAACATTTCTGACTGGGAAAAATAGCCTAACGCCCGAATTCTTTGCATAGAACGTTGTAAGCGATTCCGCGAAAATGCATCCCCTTCCGCTAACCGCATCTCCCTTCGGATAACATAATCACGCGTTTTTAAATTACCCTGTATCTCAATGCGTTCAACTTGCGCACTAGGCCCGGGAACCACCCTAAAAATAACATCAACAATCTGAGATTCAGGATCCCGATTCAAGTCTACCTTGATCTCTGCTGCACCAAACCCAAGAGATTCTGCTTTTTCAAGTATACGCTCTTGGCCCTTCGCTAGGCGGCTACCATTGAATATAGCTCCTCTCTGGAGAGAGTGAAAAGGGTCTAAATATTGTGCATTTAGACCAGCTAAGTCAGAAATAATCGAAATATCACCCAAACGGTACCGAGGACCCTCAGAGACAGCAAAAGTGACAACAAACCCAGATTGGTCAGGGGAGAGTGCGCCCTGCGCGGCAGTAACTTCAAAGTCGGCATAGCCTCTGTCATTGTAAAACTCAGCAAGCAAGTTCTTGTCATCATTAAGCGCCTGCTCAGTAAACAAAGCTCCTTGTGTCACCCGCCTCCATGTGGAATTCTGTTTGGTAGAAACTACTCCACGCAATATGCGGTCTGAAAATGCATCATTGCCAACGAAGCTGACCGAGTCAACTCTCGACGCAAACCCTTCATTAATGTCGAAGGTGACGTCAACCCTTCCTTCACCCGTGTCATTAACAAAAGGACGGACCTCAGCATTGTATAAGCTACGGGAGCCGTAGGCATCGAGCAAAGCTCGAACATCTCGTTGTAATTGCAATTGGGAAAGAGGGTCAGCAACGGACAAACCAATAAGTGCGATCAACTCCTCGTCCTTGAACTCACTATTACCTTCAAAAAAAATGCGGTTTACAAACTGCGGTTCCACCACCTGAACTACAAGGGTATCGCCTGAGCGCTTAAACTCTGCTTCTGTTACTAAACCACCTGACAAAAGGGCTTTTAAGGCTTCATTCAATCTACCAGGGCTGAATGGATCGCCAGTTTCAAGATCTAATTGGTCTTTTATTGCAATGTCGGAGTATCGCTGATTTCCCTCAATTGAGATCGCAGAAATAGCTCCTCCAAACTCTAACTGCGCCACAGCGCTCTGCACGCCAAGGCAGAAAAAAAAAGATACAACAATGGACAGGCATCGCAACGACATGGGAATTTCGTCTCCTGCCAACGCAAACGTCGGCGTTTTCCGGTTTATGAGACTCTGACTTAGAGGCTGAGGCGACAAACGGCAACCCGTTTCACATTCTAAAAACCATGAAGAGCTTTAAGACAACAAACGAGCTAGATCATTAAAAGTAACGATTAGGAAAAAGCTAACCAGAACCAGCCCTCCTGCGCGATAGAGCCAGTTCAAAAGCCAGGTTGGTAAAGGGCGGCCTGCAACTCCCTCTGACATATATAGCAACAGGTGGCCACCATCTAAAACAGGTATAGGGAACAGATTAATTATACCGAGTTGTAGAGAGAGTATTGCGGCCACAAAAAGAAGGAGAGATGGCGCCACAATAACGACTCTTCCTACCTCTTCAGCAATCCTTACTGGACCACCTAAATCGTCTAGATCACGCTGCTGACGAACAAACTGACCGGGTAATTTAAAAATTAGCGTGGAGAATTGGTGAATTTTTTGGACCGCAAGAGATAATGACTGCCAGGGGCCTAAGTTTATTTTTTCAGTATACAGAGTTACTCCAAAGCCAAAGACTCCAGAGAGCACGTCATTACCTTGTTGGTCGATAAATCTTGCTTCAGGAGACCCTACCAATTCACGACGAGCACCGTCACGTTCTATTAAAAGAGCCATAGATTTGCCAATTTTAGCCTCACGGGCATCTGCGAAGTCTTGCCATCCTGTTAGTAGTTTGTCGTCGTAACCCAGCAGCAAATCTCCCACTCGAAGTCCTATTCTAGAAGCTTCAGACCCAGGCTCAATCGAGATGATTTTGAGACGTATATGGGGTTGCAAGCCCACAGCAATACTTACAGGCCCACTTCCGCCCTGAACCTTCAGATTTTGAAAGCTAATGTCCCCATTACGCAAAATAGATAGCGTAACATTCTCTCCAAGATTCGACTCAAATGAAAGATCAATGTCTCGGTAACTTTTGATTTCACGATCATTTATGCTCTGAACTCGATCACCTGGGGAAAGGCCAGCCTCATAAGCGACACTCCCAGGAGAAACAGCTCCTATCACGGGTGGGATGCTTTCCTGCTCAATCACTAAAGAGTGCACAAAGAACAAAACAAATGCTAAAATTATATTAGCTATTGGACCAGCCAAAACCACCATCGCGCGCCGCAGGATTGGCAGTTGAGAGAGAGCATCTAATCTCGCTTCCATACCGGACTGCGGAGCCTTTTCCTCACCTTGAAGTGGCTTGGCTTGTGAAGAAAATTTTACAAAGCCACCAAGCGGCATAATTCTAATGGACCACAATGTTCCAAACGCATCTTTTCGAGTCATTAAGGCGGGACCAAAACCAATCGAGAACTCATCTACGCCAGCACCAATATACCTTCCAACAGCAAAATGACCCAGCTCGTGTATCAACACTAAGACAAAGAAGATCCCAATCACACAAAATGCGGGAACAACCCAAAGCGAGAAAAAAGATACTATCTCGCCCATTTGTCCAATAGCTCTCTAGACTTAGCGCGAATTTCAGAATCTAATGCGTAACGAGCTTCAATACTATCGGCCCTGTTAAGTTCTATAGTATCCATTATTCTGCTCAGAATGGGAATTAGTTTACCAAAAGCGATTTGGCGAGCAAGAACAGCTTCGCTAAGCACCTCATTAGCAGCATTGAGTGCGAGACTTTGCGACGAATCATCAGCTGCCATAACCTTTCGCGCAAGTTTTAATGCAGGGAAAACTGTTTCATCGGGCTTTTCAAAAGTTAAATCTGTTAGCGTCGATAAACTCAAAATATCACCACCTACTTGTGCACGATTAGGATAAGCCAAACAGTACGAAATAGGCGTGCGCATGTCTGGCTGCCCCATTTGGGCAATAGTTGAGCCATCAGAATACGTTACACAAGAATGAACTATAGACTGCGGATGAACCACCACTTCGAGCTGCTCCGGCCTCAAATCAAAAAGCCATCTAGCTTCGATCATCTCAAGCCCCTTGTTCATCAAAGTCGCACTATCTAGGGTCACCTTGGGGCCCATGTTCCAGTTTGGATGCCTCAGCGCCTCATCAATACTTGCGGCAGAAAGTTGCTCAGCAGTCCAGCCTCTAAAGGGACCGCCGGATGCAGTTAGTTGCACGCTTTTTATCTGTTCGCGATTATGATGCTCCCAGCACTGAAAAATTGCGTTGTGCTCAGAGTCTACTGGTAACAAAAGAGCGCCCGTCTCCTCTGCCTTGCTCAAAATTAGATCACCAGCGCAAACCAATGCTTCTTTATTGGCGAGAGCAACAGAACGGCCCAGTGAAATTGCTTGATATGTCGGTGCCAGCCCAGCGAAGCCAACTATCCCAGCAATCATCAAATCATAGGGCTCTTTTGCGGCAGATCGAAGACCATCCGCACCAGACAAAATGGGAACCGTTGGCATAAGTCGCTCAAGTTGATTAGCAGCACTGCAGTCTGACATTACTAGCAAATCGGGTTTAAATTCTTGCGCTAATCTTTGCATTGCAGACACGTTGCTATGCGCTGTTAAAATTGATACCCGATATGAATCGGGCTCTTTTCGCACCAAATCTAACGTTGACGATCCGATCGATCCCGTTGCTCCAAATATAGCTAGAGACTTCATAAGCTTGATCCAAAATAGAATATCTGACCAGCAATACCGACAAACAAAATGCTATCAATTCGATCTAAAATACCACCATGCCCAGGTAGTATTGTCCCTGTATCCTTTAGACCTGCTCTCCTCTTGAATGCTGAAATCAGTAAATCACCAGACAAAAGAACCAACGATAGCAGTGCGGGAACACCAACACCGAGAAGTAAACGCTCAACTGAAGAATTGTAGTTTAATTGTTCATCCGACAAATAGATATTCGTAACAACCACAAGAACTAATACGCCTAAGATAAATCCGGACCATGTTTTACCGGGACTGATTTTGGGTACAAGTTTGGGTCCACCAAAAGTACGGCCCCCATAATAGCAGGTTGTATCAAAGATAACGGCAGCAATTATGAGTGAAATGGCATGCCATGGTTCGTCCAAGTATAACAAATATAGAAGCAGTAATGATAAGGTTAAAAAAACGAGAAACGATAAGCGTTCTCGCACCGATTTGAATAAAGTAAAAACCTCTTTTTTGCTCAAAATTAGAATAGTGGTGAGAACGGCAAGAAAAGCCCAATGACTTAGCCAAGCAGAGCCAAGTATCACGGAACCATAAATAACCCCTGACCTTATGCGATCGATCCTTTCAGAACTCACGTAATATCCAAAACTTTTCCGAAGCGTCGCTCACGGCGCTTGTATCGATCCAAACACGTTTTTAAGATTTCTGGGGTGAAATCTGGCCAAAAAGTTTCTTCAAAAATTAATTCTGAGTATGCACTTTGCCACAACAAAAATCCTGAAAGACGATGCTCCCCTGATGTTCGAATTATAAGGTCTGGATCTGGTAAATAACCGCTATACAGCTGTTCAGAGATCGCGACCGCGTCTATAGATTCAGGCTCAATTTCACCCTTCTTCACTTGTCTTGCTATAGCCTGCACCGCGTCAATTAGCTCTTCCCTACCGCCATATGATACAGCTAGATTTAAAAGCCTCCCTTTGCAATTTTTAGTTTCGCTCTCAGCTAAGGAAATCAACTGCTGTATTTGAGGGTTCAAAGCTTCCCTCCGTCCTGAAACCACAAAACGACAATCTTGCTCCAAAAACTCATGTCGATATTTCTGAAGATAATCTACAAACAACTCCATAATTGCACTAACCTCGTGACTAGGACGTGCCCAATTTTCTGTAGAAAATGCATACACAGTCAGTATGGGAACGCCTAAATCTCGAGAAGAGTTTAAAATCCTCCGAAATGATTCGAGACCGGCCGCATGGCCTTCAGATCGGCTCAAGCCACGTGCCGCAGCCCAACGACCGTTACCATCCATTATGAGACCCACGTGCTTGGGGTTTTCATCCTCCACGATGGACAGCAAATCCTCTAGTGATTTACTCAAAGCTGCCATTATTTATGGCTAAACCTGCATAATATCGGCTTCTTTGTTACATAAACCCTCATCAACTTGCTTCACGTGGCTATCGGTTAACTTCTGAATACTTTCCGATAAAACCTTAAGTTCATCTTGGGAAATTTCCGAATCTTTTTCCATCCTCTTTGCTTTGTCCATCCCATCACGACGCACGTTGCGGACAGCAACTCGGGTCTCTTCAGCAAACCTACCCGCAACCTTAACTAAATCGCGACGACGCTCTTCAGTTAAATCAGGCAAAGGAACCCGGATCAGCTGGCCCTCTCCTGCAGGATTTAAGCCTAGATCGGACTCTCGAATTGCTTTTTCTACGGCTGGCGCGAGATTAGCATCCCATACCTGAATCGTAAGCATTCGCGCCTCTGGAACAGAAATATTACCCACCTGACTAATGGGGGTCATAGCACCATAAGCATCAACACGAACGCCATCGAGAAGCGCTGGATTAGCTCGACCTGTTCTAAGGCCTCCAAGTTCGCGCCGATAATTCTCCAATGCACCTTCCATGCGAAGCTCGAGATCATCCAGTAAGTCTTGACTCATACTAATCTTCCTCAGTTTTTTTTTGTTTAGCCGATTTGCTTACCTTGTGACAACCGTTCTCGTACCTTGACCCGTTATAGCGCCTGCCATCGCTCCAGGCTCGTTAAGGTTAAATACAATCAGCGGAAATCCATTATCCTTTGCAAGGGTAATGGCTGTTAAATCCATAACCTTTAACTCTTGCTCCAAAACTTGATCATAAGTCAGGGTGTCAAAGCGACTTGCGTCGGGATCTTTCTCTGGATCAGCATCATACACTCCGTCCACTTTTGTTGCCTTAACCATTGCATCGCAGCCCATTTCTGCAGCTCGAAGAGCGGCCGCGGTATCAGTGGTGAAGTAAGGATTGCCAGTCCCCGCGGCAAAAATAATCACCCGGTCTTTGTCCAAATGCCTTTGGGCGCGGGCCCTG